>NZ_JAGHZH010000008.1:0-21049 GCF_017746885.1 Roseofilum sp. SBFL
TAGATTCGAGTTGTCATTGCGACCGCAGGGAAGCAATCGCCAAGATTTGGGGATTTTGCGATTGCTTCATTCCACTTGCGTGACCTTCGCAATGACTTATCTCAATGATACTGTACTCCGTTACAGCGCAAAGCGCTGTATATAGCAGAGAAAGGGAGAGTTAGGACATTTTCTATTGCCTATTCCCTATTGCCTAGCGCGAAGCACTATATGCTTTTATTCAAGATTGGGTTGTGGAAGAATGGGATCGAGGGTAACTTCTAACTGCGCATTACTGGCTACTCGGCGATCGCCTGAGATCGCCGCCTCAAAACTCCAAGTTTGCTCGTTGACCAAACATTGGACTAAATTTTGATAGGCAATGCTGGTATTTTGAGGATTTAAAACCAGCGTATAACTGGGTAAAATCCTCCCATTCTCATCAATAGTAACGAACAAAGTAATAGTTTGACCAAAGTATTCCCGCACACCCGACTCTAGGGGACAAGTGGGATTATCAGAGTCTAAAATTAGAGGTGTTTCTAAAGGTTTAGCTTTAGCCCATTCATCTGGAATATCGATTTGTTGCTCTGGGGGAGGGGGTTGGAGTCCTAAAAGTTTAGGAGAAAATTCGTCCGGTTTAATATCGCCAATATTGGGTAATTCTTCTTCTGCAACAGCCGGATTTTCAGGCAAGGGGTTAACGGGAGAGGCAGAAACTTGAGGGGGAGGAGAGGGAAGTGGAGATCTTACAGGAACAGACTCAATATCTGGTGAAGGAGTCACCAAAGGACGAGGAACGACACTCTGCGTAGGAACCGGAGTACCTTCTGAACTTGGTGTAGGTTCTGGTGTTACAGACGATTCAGGTGAAGGTTCTGGACTTGGCGTTGATTCAGGTGAGGCTTCAGGTGTTGGAATTGGAGAGGTTTCTGGAGTTGGTTCGGGAGTTGGAGACGATTCAGGTGAGGCTTCAGGCGTTGGAATTGGAGATGGTTCTGGGGTGGGTGAGGGAGTTGGAGACAGTGCAGGTGAAGGTTCAGGTGTTGGAGTGGGAGACGGTTGAGGTGAAGGTTCTGGGGTTGGAGAAAGTTTGGGAACCGGAAAAGGGGAAAACGTAGGAGAAGGGAAGGGTGCAGGAAAAGCTTCTAAAGAAGGGACTCTCTCTTCCAGTTCAGGCTGTACTTCTGGGACAACTGGAGGTGGACTAGGAGAAGGGGATGGGGGTTCAGGTTCTGTCTCATTGACTGGAGAAGGTGCGGCTTCAGGAGCTGAAGTTTCCTCAACAATAGCCTCAAGCATCTCAATAGGAATAAAGGATACAGAGTCTTGCTCCGTCATCCTCAGACGCAATAGGGGCTGCACTATCCATAACACTAATCCATGTAGCAGGATTGACCCCAAAACTAAAAGCAACCAAAATTGAGGAGAATGGGGCGATTCGCTCCGCGACTCCTTCGGGGAACGCCTCTGATGATAAGATTGATCCCGAATAAAAGACATAACCATTACCTTCAATTAAAAATTAAAAATTGATCGATGATCGCCTTTACAATTACCCGTTCCATGGCTAACTAACGATAGCTCACGCGCAAGTATCCTAACACTTCGCGACCAACTGGTACGCGATCGGTTACTTGCCTCTAGCAACCCATCATCCGTATCATGCTCAGGATTTCCATGGGGCGATCGCGCTATATTAGCATCGCTAGAAGCCATTTACTCCCAACTCAGACCCATTTAAGATTTTTAATTGATATAATCCTTCCCTTGAAACTTAAAGTACTTAACTCACGATGAACGATCCCAATTCTTCTGAATTAAGAGTATCTAACAGTCCATTAACCAAACCATCTTCCGAGCTATCTTCTAACCAATCTCTGATTACTAAACCCGGGGCAATTCAGTGGTTTAAAGATCTACCCATTCGTCAAAAACAGCTCATTGGCCTTTTTACCTCAGAAATTATTTCCATTGTCGGACTCGTGGGTGTCGGTGCGTACTTGATTTTTAAATCCGGACGGAATCAATTAGAACATCAAGCCAAATCTGAATTAGCAGTTACTCAGATAGAATATAATATCAAGATCGATCAAATGGGATTTGGATTTCGAGGACAAGCTGACAACTTAGCGATTATTCAAGTAGCCCAATATCACCGTTACGGTCAACTCATTCCTCCGGACTTTAAAGGGCAAGTTCAAACAATATTAGAAAATGAAATCAAAGCACGCCAAATTGAATATGCAACCTTGGTTGGAAAGAATCTCAAAATCATTGTCAATGGTAATCAGAACCGAGCCGGAGAAGTATTTAATCCGAAAAATCTCGTTCAGATCGCTCTGAAAACCGGCGAACAAATAAAAACCAGTGAAATAATCCATTGGCAAGATTTAGAAGCTGAATCTCCCGAACATCTTTCCTTCTTAACGCCTGGAGAAAAAATCCTGATTCGGTATACTATTACTCCAGTCAAAGATCCCCAAACCGATCAACCCATTGCTGTTCTAGTTTCGGGAGATATAGTGAATAAAAAAAGAGAGATTGTCCAATCTACTCTAGAAGCTCTCGATGGTGGATATAGTGGGATCTATCTTTATGATGAAAACAGGCAAAACTTTAACTTAATCACCTCAGTTAAACCCATTGATATAAAAGCACATCAATCTGCCTATGCAGCCGTTCATGGCTCCTATATTTTAGATCTCTCAATACCCGATCTAACTTTTTTACAAGAAGCAATTACTATCCCGAAAAATAGCCTGGTCACCCAACGAATGAAGCTCGAAGGAAAACACTATACATTTGCTGCTAAAGCAATTTATAATTACCAAGGTGAACCCATTGGTGTTTTGGTGAGAGGGACTCCAGAAACTGCCTTAGAAGAGTTAACAAGAGGAAGTCTTCTTTTGCAAGGAATCGTTGCCTCTTTAGCGTTAGGATTTGATATTATTTTAGCTATTTTATTAGGAATCACTATTACTCGCCCAATTAAACGTTTACAAAAAGCAACTCAAGCCTTTTCTCAAGGAGATTTAAGTGCTCGTGCCCCGATCGTGGGAAAAGATGAAATTGGTCATTTAGCCGACAATTTCAATCATATGGCTGACCGAATTCTCAACACTTTTCGACAACTTCAAGAACGCACCGCAGACTTAGCTTTAGCCAATCAGAGAATTGGAATATTAAATGATAAACTTAAGGTGGAAAACTTGCGCTTGAGTTCGGAATTAAATGTCGTAAGAAAGCTTCAGAAGATGGTGCTACCGAACGTGGAAGAATTAGAGAATATTGTGGGTTTAGAAATTTCAGGATATATGGAACCTGCAAATGAAGTGGGTGGAGATTATTATGACGTTCTCAAGCAAGGAGAGCGAGTCAAAATTGGGATTGGGGATGTGACCGGACATGGTTTAGAAAGTGGGATGTTAATGCTGATGACTCAAACCGTGATTCGTACTTTGCAAAATGCGAATGAAACCGATCCAGTACGATTTTTAGATCTATTGAATCAGACACTCTATGACAATTTGCAACGGATGAAATGTGATAAACATATAACGCTAGCAATTTTGGATTATCACCAGGGTAGAGTAAAACTCAGTGGTCAACATGAGCAAGTTATTGTGGTTCGATTAAACGGAGATATTGAGTTGATTGATACGATAGATTTGGGATTGCCTATTGGGTTAGATGAACAGATTTTGGAGTTTATTAGTCAACAGGATATTCAGTTAAATCCTTCTGATGTGATGGTATTATACACGGATGGGATTACAGAAGCGCAAAATAGGGAGAAAGAACACTATGGGTTAGAGCGTTTGTGTACAGTGGTGCAAGAACACCGAGATAAAACTGCCTATGAGATTCGGGAACGGGTGATTGAAGATGTGTGGAGGTTTATTAGGGAAGAAAAGATATTTGATGATATTACTTTGCTGGTTTTGAAACAACGATGAAATGCCTCATATTCACTGGAAAAGGAGTGGGTTCATTTGTCTGGGAGAGCCAGGAAGAGTTAAGACGTTTTATCCCACATTTCGCAGTATTAGAAATAGAATCCGAATTTCAAACAGCCCGATGCCCAAAGTGTGATAAAATCAGGTAAAGAAATTGTCACCTTACCGCCACAACGGGGTCTAATTATAAGTTAAGTATCAATCGCTTGAAATTGCATCATCAAACTATAACATGCTACTAGATCAATTAGTCTTATACGGGATTGCTGGAGAATCAGTATCTACTGATAGTATTGTTATAATCCCAGCGTATTATGAACTATTTGTTAGCTTTAACAGAGATGTGCTCAAATTTGGTTTTTCTCTCAGGAGTTACATGGATGAAAATGGATACAAGATGTCTGAAATATGTTATGCATTCCATCAGTTCTCAAAATACTATAGCCTTTATCGAATTAGTGAGGTACATTAGAAGAGAGGAGTAAAAAACTGGTAAATGAAAGCAGACTTTTTATTGTCCCTCATCTATTTGAGAAACGCTATATAACTAAAGTAGAATTAAAAAGGCTCGATACGAGATCATCCTCGATCGGGTCGATATGCGGGTAGAGTTACGGTAACAGTGGTTCCTCGATCGCGTTGAGACTCTATTTTAATTGAGCCATGATGGTTATCAACGATCGCCTTAACAATCGCTAATCCTAACCCCGATCCTGTCGCTACTTGACCTTCAGGATCTCGTATATCTCGGCTGCGAGACGCATCGACTCGGTAAAATCGATCGAAGAGATAGGGTAAATCGGCTTTAGCAATGCCTATCCCCGTGTTTTTGACTTGCAATTGGACTCCAGAACCCTGGCTTAAACAGACTGTAATGGTTCCTCCCGTAGGTGTATATTGCAGAGCATTACTAATTAAATTGGTGCATAAACGGCTTAACTGAGTCCAATCTCCAGTGACGGTGAAGGGGTCTAGATCCGGAGGATAATCGGGAGAGTCTAGATTAAAGTCTAAGGTTAAATTACGCGATCGCGCAATTAACTGCTGTTCTTCAATCACTTCCATCACCAAGGCATCTAAGGGAATAGATTGCCAGTGCTGTTCGACCATACCACTATCTTGCCGGGCTAAAAATAACAGATCGTTAACTAACCGTCCCATACGGCGCGTGAGTCGTTCTATGACTTGTAAAGGTTGATGTTGTTGAGGATCTAAACTGGGATCGGCAAGAGCAACTTGAACGTTCGTTTGAATCGTAGCAATCGGATTTCTTAATTCATGGGAAGCATCGGAGGTAAATTGCTTCAGTTGGAGATAACTCACTCTAACTGGTTCCATCGCTAAACCGGATAAAAACCACCCGATCGCCGCGACGGCAATGATTGTTAAACTAATAACAGCCGCCAAATCCACCATTAACTGCTGTGTGGGTTTGGTGACTTCAAACCAAGGATGGCTCACGCGCAAGTATCCTAACACCTCCCGATCCACTTGTACGCGATCGGTCACTTGTCGTAGGAGGACATCAGAGTCTGTATAATTCCAAAGATTTTCCTGGGGCGATCGCTCAATTCGTACCGTTTCCCCCATACGATTAAAATGGAGCGGAAGATTAAGGGGAGTTTCCCAAGTTGACCATAATAACTCTCCCGTGGGACTAAACCATTCTAAATCAATGCGATCGTCCTCTGCTGGTTCCACTTGGTGTTGAAAACTTGCTTCTAGATTAATCTGAAAATGGGGCGATTGACGACTAGCCGTAGACAGAGATTCAAAAATGAGCGATCGCTCCACCACCTCCACCACATGATTCAGGGTATCATCAATGCGATCGATCAGCGTCGCCCGCACATACCCATAAATCCCGCCAGCAAAACACAACAGCAGCACCGCAGTCACGGTAGTGTACCACAAAGCTAAACGGCGACGAGTCGTTTGAAACATAGATACTAGGCAATAGGCAATAGGCAACAGGCAATAGGAAAAATAAGTTTTACCTTTTCCTTGAATCGTCTATAAATAGCGACTAGCTATTGCTATTGTCCTCCTCTCCTGCCCCATCCCCATATTCATTCACGACTTCCTCAAAAGCCTGCAAGGATTGAGCTGTTACCGCTTGAGTCAACAGTTCTCCGAGGATCTCCCAATTTTCTATCTTCCGCACTTGCTCTACTAACTTTGACGGAATGTCGGCAAAACGGACTTCCAGAATACGGAATATCGCTTCTTGTTGCCCTTCAGCTCGTCCCTCTTCTCGTCCCTCTTCTCGTCCTTCTTGTCTCCCTTTCTCAATACCAAACCGTTCGACATTGGTAATATAAGGCATAGCTCTCTCCTGTTCTAACGTTTCAATTTCTGTCCATAAACGTCGCTCTTCTCTCTCTGGTAGAGCAATGAGCCAATCAATCAATCGAAATAGCTCGACAATATCCTCGCGGGACAATCCCCGTTGATAGAGACTTTTGATCAAGGCGAGTTTATTCTCATAACCCCCCTCTGGATTTTCACCCATACTCTGGGCTGCTCTATGGGCTTGAACTAGGGCAGCAAAGGGGTTAGGGTCATTGTCAAGCTCACTGATATTGTAATCAAGGAGCTTGACGATCGGAAAGGTTAAGCTGGCCTGGCATCCCCAAAAGTCTCGCTGATAATGATAGGGTCGCCATGATGGGCGATCGTCAGCTAAAACGGCTAAACTGGCTATGTTACGACGATAAGTGTCAAAGATACGACTATTGTAGATATACATTCGTTCAGCAAACTCGGATTGGGCTTGTGATTGGACTTCGATGTGTAACAACACCCAAATTTCTTCCCCATTCCTGCACCAGACTTTGACCAGTTTATCTGCATCTCGTCGCCCGGTTTCAGTTTCGCGCTTGATTTTTTGGAGTTCGGTATCGAGGAATTCAAAGCCCCTTGCCCAATTAATCTCTGCCTCAATCAGGGGAAAGAAAAAGCGCATAAAATCATGAAAGTAAAGCGAAATCGCTTCTTTCCATGGTGAGTCAAAATCGGTCATTCCTGCACCTTTAATCCATAATGGCTCTATGATAGATCGCCTCTTCCCTGACTCCCGAAATAGCTTGGGTAGCGCTAAGGTAAAATACGGAAGCATTGACGATAGATATTCAAATGCAAGAATATGGAGTGGGTAGAAGGAGTGAGGATGGAGAATAATCTGCTGAAGAGTCCAGAACCAGCACGGGTGATGGATCTTCCTATTCATTTATGCGACGATTATCCAGGGTGGTTACTGCATCTGCTCGAGGAACGTCAAGGAGCACATGTGGTGACTCTGAATGCAGAAATGACTATGCAAGCGCGGGAAAATCCAGCTCTAGCAGAGGTGATCCGCCAAGCAGATTTGGTCATTCCCGATGGATCGGGAGTGGTTTTATACTTGCAATGGCAGGGGTATCAGATCCAGCGCTTTCCCGGTATTGAGTTAGCCCAAACACTGCTTTATCGTATCCCTGAATTCTCTTCATCAGAGGAAGTCTCTAAAGGGGTGTTTTTCTATGGAGGACAGCCAGGAGTTGCTGAAGAGGCGGCGCAAATGTGGCAGCAGCACTGTCCAGATCTTGAGATCGCGGCGCAACATGGGTATCTGTCTGAAGCTGAACAGCAAGCCCTTTTATCTACGTTAGAAGAAAAACAACCTTACTTGATTTATGTTGGCTTAGGCGTTCCCCGTCAAGAACTCTGGATTGCCCAACATCGCTGGATCTGTCCGGAGTCCATTTGGATTGGAGTAGGGGGCAGTTTTGATATTTGGGCAGGACGAAAAGATCGCGCTCCGGTTTGGTTGCGCGATCGCCATTTAGAATGGGTGTATCGTCTCTACCAAGAACCGAGTCGTTGGCGGAGAATGTTAGCCCTACCTCGGTTTGCCTGGCTATCCTTAACTCAGTCGTTCTGATCGGTTCAGATGAAAACCCTAAAACAAACGCTACAGTCAGTCCGGCAATGGTGGCAGCCATCTCATTCCCCAGAACCCTCGGTTGCAGGAAAAAAAATCATTATTCAGTTTCAGAAGATCCAAAAAACCTATAACAATGGCGCTTGTCCCCTGCGCCAAATCTCCTTAGTGGTTTGTAAGGGCGATTTTCTGTTTATTACGGGAGCATCTGGAGCAGGAAAATCGACGTTTCTCAAGCTCATTTATGGGGCAGAAAAGCCCACATCCGGTAACTTGACCGTTTTAGGGGAAACGATGACAGACTTAAAAGGCGATCGCCTCTCCCAACTGCGGCGTAAAATGGGTATTGTCTTCCAAGACTACCAACTTATCCCCCAAAAAACCATTGCTGAAAACCTAACCTTTGTTCTTCGCGCCCAAGGATTTAGCCCTGCACAAATCCAGCGCCGTCTACCCCCTACCTTGAAAATGTTAGGTTTATCCCACAAAGCCAACTGTTTCCCCCATTACCTCTCTGGAGGAGAACAACAACGGGCAAGTTTAGCACGCGCTCTGGTAGGGACACCTCCCCTCCTGTTAGCCGATGAACCCACAGGTAACCTGGATTCCCACAACGCCATACAAGTAATGAAAATCTTACAAAAAGTTAATCGCATGGGCATCACCATTCTGGTGACTACCCATGACGAACGATTGATTCAGTTTTTAGGAAAACCAGTCTTATCTCTCCATCAAGGGCATTTAACCCCTGTCGATTAGAATTCTACATCTTCACCTGGTTCTGGAGCTAATCCACCGACCCCAATTTGGGTATTGTAGATGGTTGCTTCCGTAATCGTCAGGTCTTGCATCTCTGCACGGGTAACATCCACTTCAATTAGAGAAGCACGGGTAAAATCAACATCGACTAGATTGGCTTCATGTAAACTGGCTTGGTTGAGGAAGGCATCGGTTAGGTTCGCGCCTTCGAGATTAGCACCCGTGAGATCTGCACCTTCTAAGTTTGCTTCAGTCAGATTTGCACCGGATAAATCAGCATTGCGTAAGTCTGCGCCAATCAAATGGTGTTGGCTTAAATCTGCACCAGAGAGGTCACAGCCCATACATGCGCGAGTTTCAAGCAGTTGTTGGACGCGATCGGGATTTTCAGCTTTAGCTGGACTGAGCCATAGAAGGGGAGTAAATAAGGCTAAAACGGCTGCATGTGTAAGTTTCATATTGGCTTACCTCCCACACTGGTGTATAGATCGAATGTTATGATTCTCAGTATAGGGGTCACATCCCTGGAATTTCTTCCTCCAAGTGGAGGATTTGCAATTCACCCTTGTGCCGGATGTGCGATCGCCACAGTTATGCTATAATTGCTGAGATATTACATTGCGCTAAAACATCCATTCTAAGGAAATACCGACTCGACTATCTTTACGCTCGGTGGAGTTCTGTTTTTCGATCTCTGTTCCTAAACGCCACTGCTCAGTTAGAGCATAACCCATGGCAAGGGTCGTTAAACCAATTTCTGTGCCACTTCCCGGATTGACAAAGGTTTGAGAGAGGGATAAATCTGTACCTCCTCCCCGTGAAGGAATGAGAATCAGGCGTAGTCCCAAATTAATCCCCCCTCTTGAATAGTCTGGGGTTCCCAGATGATGATACCCGAAGACGGGAGCTAAGTTAAAATAGCCACCTAGGGGGAGTACATGATAATGAAGATCTAGGGCTAAGTGCGATCGCTCCCCCTCAAACGATCCCTCATACCCTAAACTCATACTTAACCCCGTTTTTCCCACCCACCAATCTTCTAAACCCACATGAAATCCCCCCAGATGATCTGAGGACGGAAACTGGGAATACCCTGCTTTCAGTCGGGTGGGTAAACTTGGATCGGTTTGGATCTCCTGTAACACATTTGGCACGTCCTCTTGCCAACGTTGCAGCACGGGAGAGCCTTCTAAAACCCCTGGTGGCACCTCCACAGGCTCGGCATAGGCAGCAAGTTCCATCCCCCATAACCCAGCGACTAACCCCAGGATGATACTCATTAAACTCTTAACAGATTCTCCCATTTCCATTGTCTTACCCTCAAAAGAGAGGTAAACTCCGTGTTTCTCCGTGACTCTGTGGTTTTATCCCTTTAAAAACCATAAAAAGGGCCTGCCAATCTTGACAGAACCCTTTCACCTCATGAAAAAATCTAATTAAAGAACAGCGCCTTCCATTTCTGTCACATCAATGGGCTTCATGAAATACAGTTTGATAAACTGAACACCATTGGAAAGGTAATGGGGAAGCTTTTGCAGGGGTTTTAAGAACTTGGGACTGCTAGAAGCATCAATTTCCCGCAATTTCTTATTATTTTCGATGCAAATATCCAAATATTCATAGAATTTCGGATTGTCTACATCCAACATGACTGGGAATACCCGACCTGCGGTTTCATTGGTTTTCTTGATCACATAAATGTCGTATTCGCGCGCATCTAAACCAATGGAAGCATAGAAATCTGACCGTTGAATATCATTAAGGAACATGGTTGCAAACACCGACAACAGGAAGAAACGACTCCAGAGTTTCGCCTTCCAATCATTGAGTATTTGGGGCTGAGATTTCATAATGGCATCAAAGAAATCACCATGGCGGTTTTCGTCCTGACACCAATTTTCAAAGAAGCGGAAGATGGGATAAACTCTATCTTCTGGATGTTTCTGTAAGTGGCGATAGATTGTGATATAGCGCCAGTAGCCAATTTTTTCAGACAGGTAAGTAGCGTAGAAAATAAACTTAGGCTTGAAGAAAGTATAGCTCCGACTTTTGGTCAGAAAGCCTAAGTCTAAGGAGAGATTGAAGTCGGACATCGCCTTATTCAAAAATCCAGCATGACGGGCTTCGTCACGGGACATTAAATTAAAGCATTCTGCCAACACTGGACTTTTACCCTTGAGACGACGGCCCAATTCTTTATAGAGTAAGAAACCAGAAAACTCAGCGGTACAAGAGCGTTCGAGAAATTCGACAAACAACCGACGGGTTTCACCATCAATATGATCCCAGGATTGATTAAATTCCTCGTCACGGACAAAGTGATGGCGATTATAATCTGCTCTGAATTCTTCCAGAATCGCTTGCAATTCGTCTTCATTTACAGAGATGTCCATCTCAGCCATCTCATCGAAGTCTGTGGTGTAGAATCGAGGGGTCAGGATAGTTTCCTTAGCCGGGACTTTTACGCCTGGACGGATTTCTTGAAAAGCGGGTTTTTCAGCCGAGCTTACCATAGGTCTTTAAGGATTTGTTTTGAGTTATGAGCGCTTCCCTTAAGGGGGGTTGGATCTCCGGTGAGGGAGGGTTTTTAAAGTATCTAGGGTCTTAGTTTAACAAGGTCTGAGGCAGCGATCGCCATTTTTATGTTAAGAGTTGCAACAATTTTGTTACTTTACTCAATTTATCGCTGAGGTAAATCCCATATCTATCCCTATCAGTAGAAGGGATACAGCTATTTTGGACTAGGCTGCACCACACGATCGCAGATTTCTTAATCTTTCTTAATCTTGGATATACTCTGTACCCTGAATCAGGGCGAACTCTGCCCGCACCAACTCCCGTCCCAGATACGCCGCATGATCGAACATCGTTACCCCACAGGGAGGATCGGTTTCAAAGAGTTTGACGCACAATTCCTTTGCCGTTCGCGCTGTGTAAACCTGACTCGCGGTTCGTTCCACTTTCCCTTTGGCAGGAATAACCTTTCCAGTGTCCGGATCGACTGCCAGACCGCGATCGTTGATAATATTAGTAAAATGCTTGGTGCCAATCAGCCCAGCTTCTCGGTCAAGGTAAATAATAAAATACCCTCCTGGATCGAGAGCAATATCTCGTTTCGAGAGTTCGTTATCAATGGCAGTAATCTCTTGGGCAATATCAGTCATACAGAACAAAAAGGCTAACGTTAGATAGAACATTATGGGTAAGATTGATGTTCATCGATTGAACCCCTTACCCATGCTATTTATAGTGTAAGATTTCTGGGGAATCGATTCCAAGGAAAATAGAGATTTAGGGCAGAGCAACTACTAGACAAATATCCAAATATCCATAGATAAGGGGATTTTCAGGTGGCGCAAGCAAAACCAACGATTTTAGTAACCGGTGGAGCCGGCTATATTGGCTCCCATGCAGTGTTGGCTTTACAACAGGCTAACTATGAGGTGATTATTCTAGATAATCTCAGTTATGGGCATCAGGATTTAGTCGAAGATGTTCTCAAAGTACCCTTAATTGTAGGAGATATTAGCGATCGCCTCCTACTCGATCAAGTCTTCCAAACTTATCCTATCGCTGCCGTCATGCACTTCGCCGCATTTATTGCCGTTGGCGAGTCCGTCCAAAAACCGGGCATGTACTATAGCAATAACGTTCATGGCACGTTAACCCTCCTAGAAGCCATGTTAACCGCCAATGTCAAGAAGTTAGTTTTCTCTTCCACTTGTGCCATTTATGGGGAACCTCAAACTCTTCCTATCCCCGAAGAGCATCCCCAAAATCCCATGAGTCCTTATGCTGCGAGTAAGGCCATGGTTGAACGCATTCTCACTGATTTTGACCATGCCTATGGTTTACAATCGGTCCGTTTCCGCTATTTTAACGCCGCTGGAGCCGAACCTGGAGGCTTATTAGGTGAGGATCATCATCCAGAAACCCATTTGATTCCCTTAGCGTTGCAAACAGCTTTAGGAAAACGGGACTCTTTATCTATCTTTGGCACAGATTATGACACAGAAGACGGAACCTGTATTCGAGATTACATTCATGTACTTGACTTAGCGGCTGCCCATGTTCTGGGTTTAGAATACCTGCTCAATGGTGGCGAAAGTGAAGTCTTTAATCTGGGGAATGGCAATGGCTTTTCCGTCAGACAAGTCATTGAAACGGCTCGCCAAGTGACGGGAGGTGAAATTAAAGCAGTTGAGTGCGATCGCCGTTCTGGAGATCCGCCTATATTAGTGGGTAGTAGTGATAAAGCCAGAACTTTCCTCAACTGGAATCCCATCTATCCTGATGTAGAAACCATTATTCGCCATGCTTGGCAATGGCATCAATCGAGGCATGGAATAGGGAATGGAGAGTAGTCCATCTCCATGTCTTTGCGTCTTTGCGTCCCTGCATCCCTGTTTTCCTATTCCCCAAAATAAGAGGGGTTAACCAACAAGTGTTGACCCCTACAATATCACCTTAAACCCAGCTCAATCGGTTAACAAGCCCCTGTCCGATGTAAAATAACATAAACCGTTTGCCAAATGAGTTCTAAATCATAGAGAGGAGTCCAGAGGGATTGATATTCTAAATCTAAGCTCACGATATCCTCGAAATTGCTCACTAACGAACGTCCCTTCACCTGCCATTGTCCCGTTAAACCTGGTTTTACATCCAATCGTCTCCAGTGATGAGGTTTGTAGCGAATCACTTCATCATGGATAGGGGGACGAGTTCCGACTAAGCTCATCTCTCCCAGTAAGACATTCCAGAATTGAGGAAACTCATCTAAGCTAGTTTTACGCAAAAATTGGCCCACTTTAGTGACGCGGGGATCGGATTTATTTTTGAAGATTAACCCCTCAGCCTGGTTTTTCACTTTCGATTTCAGATTATCAGCATTGGTCACCATCGAGCGAAACTTATAAATAGTAAATGGCTTACCATGGAGTCCATAGCGGCGCTGACTGAAGAAAATAGGTCCAGGACTATCGAGTTTAATGGCAATGGCGATCGGGATAAAGATCAGAGCTAGAATCAACAAACCGACAAGACTACCAATAATATCGATGGTACGTTTAATCGGGCAATCTGTAGAAGGATGATGGAGTCTGGGTAAAACCGATACCAATTCCCAGCTTGAACCAAGGGAATAATTACTGTTCATAACACTTACATTATGAGGGACTTATGGGGCTTGATTCGAGTGTGTGCTTATACATCTCTATGCTAAGTCAATCCTTTGGTCTTTGGGTAGCGCTCAGACTTAAGCTTCTTGAAATCTTTAAAATTCTGTACCCATTTCTTCAGTTTTATGAAGTTTTGATGAAGTTAGGATATGGACTAACTATAGGATTTACACTGAAAGATAGATCGAATAATTTTAACAATAAAGCGCCAGCATTGACTCATCAACCCGTTAAAAGTCAAGGGTATCCCCGATCCTGCTCTTAAATCTCTGAATATAGTTTTGATCGGATGCATCTTAGAGCAAAGAAGTACCGGGAAAGTTATTGCCAGCTAGAGTTAATGCACTTAAACTGGGTTTGTCTCAGCTTAAATTTAGATGATCTATGAGCATTAAACCAAATCTCCTGTTCTTTGTCATAACATCTTGTGAACTTAACCGACTATGATCGCAAATGGAGAGCAATCATCTAAACGGCTGCCAATCATCGGCTTCCCCCATAGCTGCCTCGACTTCACCTAGAAGAGTTCAGTCAGTTCCGGGAAATTGTCAACATAACCCATTTCATACTCGAAAACTTGGTCAAACGGTGTTAGAGGTGCCAGATCTCGATCCCTTGAGTCAATTAAAATCAGGAAAATTGTTGATGGTCAATAAGAGCCGTCGCAATGGTCTGATTGTCTATAAACGCTATTATGCAGAATTTGCCGGTCCTGGGGCGGCTGTCGGTGGAATCTGCGATTCAGATTGTCATGGGTTCTTACCTGTGGGAAATCTGGATCTGGTCTCTCCGCAAAACTTAGAGGAGCAACGACAAGCTTATTTAATTCGCCTTCAGTGGATTCGTTTTACCCATCAATTCTCTGACCAAAGTATCCCTCTCAATCGGGCCCAAAAGATTCTTCAGCATTTTGAAGCTTTTTTTGGCGCTAAAACTCTGGCAACTATACCTGATGAGGCTTTAGCGTTGATGGTAGGTGTTTTCCCAAAGACGATCGATGAGGCTCGATTGCTCAGTTAAGAACGGAAACTGAGTCTAAAAGGCTATGGAGTCTTTGGTAAGTGCGTTTATTTTCGTCCGGATTGCCAATGGTGATCCTTAATCCTCCTCCAGTGTGACGAATAAGAGTGCCTTGGGTTTTCAGGCGATCGCCGAGCGTTTCGTAGGTCAGGTGGCTGCTAGAATTAAGGCGAGCATAGAGAAAATTCCCCGCACTTGGCCAAACTGTGAGCTGAGAAATTTGATTTAACTGTTCTTTTAGGTATTTTCTCTCTTCCAACAGTGAACCAACACTGCTGAGAATCGGTTGACGATTTTGTAGAACTAACAGGGCTGCCAGTTGGGAAAACGTAGGTAAGTTATAGGGCAGTCGTACTTTTTCTAAGGCTTCAATGAATTCCGGGTGACCCACAGCATAGCCGACGCGATGGGAGGCTAACCGAAAGGCTTTGGAAAACGTCCGTAATATCACCCAATTGGGATGTTGACCCAATTCAGAGACGAGAGTGTGTTGACTAAATTCAAAATAGGCTTCGTCAATCACCACCAAAATTTCTGGAGGGAGTTGTTTTAGCCACTCGATTTCTTGAGGGGTAAGTGGGTTTCCAGTAGGGGAGTTGGGATGTACCATAAAAACCACCCGAATCGGAACCGAAGTATCTGATTCTACAATCTTTTGAGCGGCTTCTAGATTGGTTTCAAAGGTTTGGGGATTGCGGTCACTATTGACCACAGGAATGCCTAGGGTTTGGGCGAGAATCCCATACATGGAGAAAGTGGGATTAGCGGCTAAAATCGCTGCTCTCTCCCCTAAACATGTGGCCATAAGGATGGATCGAATCAGTTCATCGGAGCCGTTTCCTAGGCAAATTTGAGTGGGGAAAAGGGCAGTTTCTGGAGAGATCTGAGCTGATTCGTTGACATATTCAGCGATCGCCTCTTTCAATTCTTGATGACTGCCATCTGGATAGCGGTTAGCCTCTAGGGAATGAATATAAAGTTCGCCTAATTTCTGTTTCAGCTCTTCTGGTAAATCATTGGCGCTTTCATTGGTATCGAGTCGATCCAAAGTCTGTGGATGAGTGCCGATGATGCTTCCTGGATGAGGTTTATAGGCATTCAGTTGGGCGATCGCCGGACGGATGAAAGACAACATAGACTTAACTCACTCAGAAGTAGCGATGAAGATGAAATCAGCATATCAAATTTTATAGCGCTACGTGCTGGTCATAGGTAGCAGTGGGCACTAGGGAATCAGAAAAACTTAGTTGAGGGTTGTAATTCCAGGTAAAAAGTCTTGAATGCCTTGCCAAATTTGGGGTAGTTTATCGCCTAAGCTATGATCGCTCTCTAACTCAATTAAGTTAACCCAAGGTCGGTTCTCAGCGTAGTCTCGACTGACTTTAAGGGCAATAACTTCATCGTGTAACCCATGGAAAATGAGCGTAGGGACAGCACGGGTGAGAGACGAAGAGGGATATTGAAGTAAATCGGAGATGAAACAGTAGTGTAAGGGAAGCGATCGCTTCTGGCCATAATGATAAATGGGCCAATAGCCCCTTTTTTGCCATTCTTGACGTTCAGATTCCGTCAATTGAGTCATCCAATAGGTATAAAACTCAAAAGCGGGAGCCAGTAAAATTAATGCTTGCACTTGAGGATAACATTGGGCTAACCAAGTGGCTGTTAACCCTCCAAAACTCGAACCAATAATATAAACTGGGGTTTCTGATGCTGGGAGTAATTCCCCCACCTGTTGCAATTGGCGAGTTAGGGTGAGATGAGAAAAATCACCCTGATTCAGATTGGGGACTTCCAAGGTGAGTTGGCGATCGCTAAATTTTTGGGCGATCGCCAGAGACTTAAAGGACTGGGGAGATGAGGCAAACCCATGCAGATAGAAATACAGTGCTTCGCGCGGTAATGGGAAAACCATTTTTCTTCAGGAAAGAACCAGGGGGTAGGGTGAGCAAGAGAACAGAGCGATTCCATTCCAGCTTATACCTCTTTCCCTACCCACCCTAAGATGATGGGCTAACCCAATTGTTAATGATTCATTATTCCTGATTACCCCGACGATTCCCTCGGCCTGGGCCAAAGCGATCGCGTTTTTGATTCATCATCTCAGCAAACTGTTGCCGTTGGCTCTCATCAAGCACTGCACGAATCTCCATCATGCTCTCAAAACGAAGACTTCCCATTTGTTGAGCCAACTGTTGCACCTGCTGATATTGGCTCCGAATTTGGCTCTCATTGGCATTTCCTGTCATTAAACTACGCAACTGCTCGCGAGCTTGCTGCATGGCCTCTCGACCTTGTTCCAATTGGGGTTTATAGCGGTCTCGAATGGCTTCAATATCCTGTTGCTGTTGTTCAGAAAGATTCAACTGTTGCATCAATTGACTATTCTGCCCGCGCTGACTCCAGCCTCCTTGTTGAGCCATAATCGTACCTTGATTATCCCAATTTCGACGAGATTGAGCTTCAGCCATTCCCCCACCAAGAACCAGTAAGGTTAAGCTAACAGAACAGACCCGAGCGATCGAACGAACATTAACAGACATCATTTTGAGATACCTCTTCGGTTGAATGAATAAACTAATGGGTTTACGGGGAAGATTCCCAGAGAAGCAATGGATCGTCTTGCACCCAAGACAACTCTTGGCTAGTCGGACTGACCGTTTCCTGCCAAGTAGCTTGCAAAAATTGATCTAATGACGCGATTTCTTCTTCGGATAGGGGTTGGCTTGCCATTTGAGTAGACCAACGAGCATATCCACCCATCCCTAAAACCAGACTAGCGGCGATCGCCCCTACGACCCAAACCTTTCTCCTTTTGCGACTTACCCGTATTTCAGGATTAAGGCTCTGAATTTCTGGCAGAATTTGGTCTTCCAGCCCCCTTGTCTCTGGTGGAGGGCAAGGACGATAGTGATGCAGAAACTCAACCAGGCGATCGTCCTTTTCTGGCTCACCCGATGAAGATTGAGGATTAAGCGGCTTCATAATTGCACTCCCTGTGCTTCCAAAAACTTACGCATGGCTGCTCGGCCATGAAATAACCTCGATTTCACTGTCCCCAAAGGAATCTGTAAAACCTGAGCAATCTCCTTTTGTGGTACATCTTCCAAATCATGCAAAACCAGAACTGTGCGTTGTTCCCAACTCAATTGTTCTAGACCTCGATGCACCAAATCTTGATAATGGAGGTGCATTAAATCGGATGTGTTTTCAGACACAGACAAAAGATCCACATTCAAGGACAATTGATTCTGTTTCGCTAATTGTCGCCGTTGATCCGAGGCTACATTACAAGTAATTCGGTAGAGCCAAGTCGAAAACTTTGCACTTCTCCGAAACTTGGGTAGTCCTTTCCAAGCTCGCAAAAATACCTCCTGAACCAGGTCATCCAGGTGAGATAGCCCACAAAGTTGATACAAAGTGGAGCGAACCTGGGCTTGATAACGGCGATATAATAGGCGATAGCTCTGGGGATCTCCCTGAAGACATCGATGGACTAATTCTGAATCAGGATTAGATGATTCAGAATCGCCATTCCTCCGATCGGGTCCCCAAAGATGAGCTAATCTAGCAGCCACGCAACCCGTTCCTCGTCATTAGTGATTTCTGTATGTTTAGACTTGGGGGGGGAGCAGAAGGTTCAAGGTCGTCAAGAATAATTTTAAAACTCTAGATTTTTAAATTCTGGATAAAATAAAAGATTAACAAATCACCCATCTTGTCTAACCCCTAATTTTATATGGATTTACTAGAGTATCAGGCTAAGGAACTATTCGCGGAGATTGGCATTCCAATATTGCCGTCTCAGTGCATCAATCATCCGGCTGAGTTGAAAGGATTGAGGATTCCCTATCCCGTAGTCTTGAAGTCCCAAGTGCGGGCTGGAGGTCGGAGTAAGGCTGGAGGGGTAAAGTTTGCCGAAAATACCATTGATGCAGTGGCGGCTGCTCAAGCGATCGCGAATTTGCCGATTATGGGAGATTATCCAGATGTGATTCTTGCAGAGGCTAAGTACAATGCCGATCAAGAGTTCTATCTGGCAGTTGTTTTAGATACTCAGGCTAGACGACCGGTACTGTTAGGGTCGAAGAAAGGCGGGGTGGATCTCGATGCGGTGATGGAACAAATGCAATTCGTGGTGGTAGACCAGGCTTTTTCCCCTTTTTATGCTCGCCGTTTGGTGTTAAAGATGGGACTCCAGGGGCGCTTGATTCAATCGGTTAGTCAAATCATTGAAAAAATGTATCGATTGTTTGTGGATAAAGACCTGGATGTGGTAGAAATCAACCCTTTGGGCGTAAGTCCTGATGGCAGTGTGATGGCTCTAGATGGTAAGGTAACGGTGAATGATGAGGCCTTAAGCCGCCATCCGGATATGGTGGAATTATTGCACCAACATGCCCCTGGATTGGTCAAGGCTAATCCGTTGAAGTTAGAGATGAATGGCGATCGCCCACAGAAAGGAGATAAGATCCGAGATCTGGGCTTTCATCTAATGGATTTAGAGGGCACGATTGGAGTCTTGTCCAATGGTACAGGATTGATGATGGCCACCCTCGATTTAATCTATAGTCACCGGGGCAATCCAGGCCGGTGCTTAGATATTGCTGGAGACTTTCAAGGGGGATGGTTAGCCGATCAACTCTGTGAGCGCATTGAGGTTGCCTTGGATTGGGTACTCGATGGGACGAATGGGGAGGTCTTGCTCATGAATTTGATCGGTAGTTTAACGCCGAGCGATCGCATTGCAGAAACGATCCTAAAGGCCTTAGAACGCCGATCTCGATCGCCTGTGAATCGCTCAATTCCAGTTATTCTCAGAGTGGTGGGAGATCCCTTGAGTCTAGAGAGGGAAGAGCGATTAGCTCAATTTCAAATTACGTGGATACAAGACCTAGAAGCAGCGATTAAAGCAGCTTTGGCTCAAGCGTAAACTTTAAGTGTTCTGTCAAAAAAAGCGCCCTGATTACCCATGAACTTTAGTCATACTCAAAAAGTATTAGTCCAAGGAATTACCCAGGCTTTAGGAGGAGTCCATGCCCGGTTAATGAAAGAGTATGGTACGAATGTGGTGGCAGGGGTGAGTGCGGGAGATGGAGGTCAAGAGATTGAAGGAATTCCCACATTTGATTTGGTGGAAGAGGCAGTGACTCAGGTAGAGGGGATTGATACATCGTTGATTTTTGTCTCGCCCTATGAAATGCTTGATGCTGCTCTAGAGGCGATCGCCGCTGGAATTCGCAATCTGATTTTAATTCCCTCTGGAATGCCTCCCCTGGATATGGTGAAGTTACTACGTAAAGCGGAAGTGACGGAAACCTTAGTCTTGGGGCCCAATTGTCCCGGCATCATTGTCCCAGGTCAAGTGCTACTGGGAACCCATCCCACTCAATGTTATACTCCCGGACGCATTGGTTTAATTAGTTGCGCGGATACTCTGACCTATCAAGTAGCGTTAGAGTTAAGTAAGGCAGGATTGGGTCAATCCGTAGGGGTGGGTTTAGGCCGAGAAACCATTTTAGGGTCTTCGTTTGCCCAATGGTTACAAATTTTAGAAGAAGATGACCAAACCGATGCGATCGTCCTTGTGGGTGAGATGGGTGGACTAGGAGGAGAAGAACAAGCTGCCCAATATATTAGTGAAGCTATTGATAAACCCGTAGTAGCCTATTTAGCGGGTCAACAGTCCCCCAAACTTCGCCGAAAACGTCATGCAGCCTTAATTGCGTCCCGATTATTAGTGGGCGAGACGAAAGCAGGAAGAGGTTCGATGGTGAATACAGAAATGGGCGATCGCAAGTTAGAAGCCTTTAAAGCTGGTAAAATTTCTGTAGCCCAGAAACTTGCTGATATTCCTAGGTTGCTGAAAACTAAATTGAAACCCGCTTCATCTGCTAGAGGACGAAGAAGCCAAAAGTGAGGATAAAAATGAACAAAAAAACAACAGTACTAATCTGAACGCTCTTGGCCTTCCTACAATGGCTTTGATATTATAGCTGAGAAAGGGAGAGTTAGGGCATTTTCTATTGCCTCTTGCCTATTGCCTCTTGCCTCAAACCATAACCTCACTGTCCTAATCAACTCTTTCACTGCTATAGCCCTCTTTTGTCACTCTGCCGAATCAAGATAGGAATTAAGATAAGGGATTTAGGCTGAAGAAAAAAAGTATTGAAATTGATTGACACGGTGTAGCAATGGGCGAAGTGATGAGAGTAATTGCCAATCTGGGAAAA
>NZ_JAGHZH010000123.1:0-12070 GCF_017746885.1 Roseofilum sp. SBFL
CCGCAGGACTTGCGGTGTCAGTCTGTGGAGCGAGTGTAAGACCCGATCTGAGTAAATCTGTGAAGGCAACTGCTATGAAGCAGAAACCTAAATTGTGAGGTTTAGGAATCCCCGTGTCTTTAGACCGGGGAGGATGTCAACGTTGTCTTGCCTCTTCTCTTCGTAACTGTTTTTCTTCTTGCCATAGTTCTTGGCTGAAAGCGCTCCAGACCACTTGGTTTTTTCTTTACGGGCATTCGCTTTCATCGTCGTGTATTCTTGGGTGGTAGCCAGAGCGCGTTGGATGGTGGGAGGCTTTCCACTTCCTATGGCGATCGCCTCTTGCCGTTGTATCATCGGTTTCATCTGCATCTCCTCCTCCCCTTCTCCTCCCATTTCCCGTTGCAGAGTGGATGGGGTTTCAGGCGTATGTATGGTTTCTACTACATCTTGCGCCACTCGATCGGCTTGTTGTTCATAGGGATCGTGGGGTTGTCCGATCGCTAATTTGGCTTGTACTCTGGCTGAGTTCCCCAGTCGCTCTAGAGGACTAGATTGCCCACTCCCGCCGGGTTCCCACTCCGGGAGTTCCCTTTGTCTTTTCCTCTGTCTCTTGGGTTGCACGACTGGGGAAGCAGCATACTGAGGGGCCTTTTTTCTGATACGGATGACCGAGAGGAGATTTGGGTTTTGGTTTTGCGGCGGCGAGGACTCATAATGACGATGAAGATAGAGGAGTTTACGTTTTTTTAAGTATTATGATGGTAATCAGAGAAGACTGCAATCTAGATTATGAAAATCTGGAAACCCCTGGCATAACCCCCTCAGAAACTGACGAGACGTTGATTGGGGCGATCGCACTGGGTTACAGGTCGTTTTAGCCGAAAGATTTGTCTAAGTCAACTTAAGAGCTTTGAATTCTTTAGTCTTCTTAAATCTCCCCAAAGGGTCGCTCATGATGTTATTGAATAGTTCTTTCTCAACGCGCTTAAACAAGTTTGGATCGCCTTTATGAGTGCCGAAAATAGAAGTTAATCCAGACTTCACAGATGATGAGTCAGGATTATCTTGTGTATACTGTGTATAGTCGTGTAGAGTTCCCTCCTCTGCCAAATCCTGCAAATCCTGTCTCGTTCCATACGTAAGATTAACCTCACAAGGTGAGCCGGGAAGTATGTAAGTCTGATATATTTCTACTGCCTTTCGTCTGGCAGGTTTTTTCTTATACGCTTGTATTGCTTGATAGCAATCTAGATTTTCCTGACTGAACTCTTTACTTAAAAACTTGTGCAAGGCCTGCCTGCTCTTTTTGCTCTTTAGGATTTTTTCTAGTAATTCCTGGATATTTAGCGGTTGATTGCGTCTCCCAAAAAGCGATCGTTGTATTACACTTGAGTTTCCGTATCCGCCAGGTTGCCATTGCGGTAGCGCCTTTTGCCCTTTCTGTTGCACCTTTGGCTGAAGTCCTGGGGGGCCAGTGAACTGAGGCGAGGGGGTTTCTGGTTGCACGGGGCGAGTTTGGTGTTGTTGGCGGCGGCGAACACTCATAATCTTAGCCAAACTAGATTTTATATCATTGACTATAGCAGTAAAGCCGATCCACCGTGCGATCGAGCGGATAAAGATTTATAACTATGAATGTAACCTCAACTTTGTTGGTAGGATCTCGAATTGGATAATAACTTCAAGGTCATAGACCATCAACCCAAGAATATTAAGGATTGGACGATCGCCACTACATCGAACGACCTTCAAGAGGATATCATTGATTGCCTGGTTGAAGCCATCTCCACCATTCATTCTTTGCTCGATCGCCACATCGCCAACCGGGAGGGTCAAGAAAGTTCTGGTTTTCTCGATCCGCACCAAGACCTTGAAGAAATTTGCCAAGTTCTAGAAGAGTCAGTCACCCTCAGAAGCTTACGTCAAACCTTTGACCTATCCCTATTTGAATGTAGTATTATCCTCTGTTGTGTCGGCCAAGCCATCCATCCTCTTTTTCCCAATCTACTGGCGATCGCCCACAATGATGCGGAACAGAACTATCTTACCTTTCAACTGGCCCTAGCCTGTTTTCCCCAACCCCATTGGGATGCCTTAACTGAAGCTCATCCCCTACGAAAATGGCAACTGATTCATTATGCAGCCAGTCCTGAACTTCCCCGCGCTTCCCTACAAATTGACGAAGCGGTTTTACAATATCTCATGGGAGAATCCTATCACGATCCAATCCTGACAGGAACCATTACTCCCGTTCAAAAATTCACCGCAACAGTTCTGCAACCCTCCTATAAGAGCATCATCCATCAAGCTGTATCGGTGTTTCAAGGGGCTTCAAGGAATCAACCGATTATCCAATTGTGCAATCGAGTCAGGGAGTTACAAAGGGAAATTGCCACCCATATCAGTCAGTATTTACACTTACCCCTCTACCATCTGCCCAGTGACGCTATTCCCAGAGATCGGCAGGACTTGCAACGGTTAGTCATGCGTTGGCAACGCTGGTGTGCCCTTTCACCGAGTTTGTTATTGGTAGAGGTCAATGAATCGGAAACAACAGAAAGCCGCCCCTCACTTCTGTCTCCCTTTTTACAGTCTCTTCAAGTCCCAGTTATCGTCGCCACCGATGAACGGTTGCCCCTCCTCCATACCGTGAACTTTGATGTAGAAGCCTTGCAATATGGAGAACAACTGGAACTGTGGCAAAAGGCATGGCAGGATTATCCAGAAGCTTTAGAGCCATATTTGTCATCCTTAGCAGCTCAATTTCGCTTATCGGCAACGATGATTGAAACCGCAAGTGCTGCCGTGCGATCGCAGCTCGATTTACCTCCTAAAGTAATCAGCGAGAAACTTTGGGAGTTTTGTCGGTTGCAAGCCAGACCGGAATTAGAAGGATTAGCCCAACGCATTAACGTGAAAACCACTTGGGAAGATTTTATCCTTCCAGAGCGGGAAAAATCGATTTTGGAGCAAATTCTCATTCATGTCCGCCGACAGGCGATCGTGTATCAAAATTGGGGGTTTGCGGCGAAAAATCAGCGCGGGTTGGGGTTAACTGCCCTGTTTGCCGGAACCAGTGGCACAGGCAAAACGACGGCGGCTGAAGTATTAGCTCATGAACTGAAATTAGATTTATTTCGCATTGATTTAAGTGCGGTAATGAGCAAGTATATCGGCGAAACCGAGAAGAATTTACGCCGTATTTTTGATGCAGCGGAAAAGGGGGGCGGAATTTTGCTCTTTGATGAAGCGGATGCCCTATTTGGTTCGCGTACAGAAGTTAAAGATAGCCACGATCGCCATGCCAATATTGAAGTCAGTTATTTGTTACAGAGAATGGAAGCCTATCAAGGATTAGCGATTTTAACCAGCAACTTTAAGGATAACTTAGATCGAGCCTTTATCCGTCGCCTGCGATTTATCGTCAATTTCCCCTATCCCAAAGCCCCAGAACGGAGTAAAATTTGGCAGCGCATTTTTCCGAAACAAACACCGACAGAGGGCTTGGATTTTAAGCGCTTGGGGCAATTGGATATTACCGGAGGAAATATTAAATCCATTGCCCTGAATGCGGCTTTTTTGGCCGCTGATGCCCAGAAACCCGTGAAAATGAACCATATTCTGGAAGCGACGAAGATGGAGTATGTAAAATGGGGGCGATCGCTCACTCGTGCTGAAACTCAGGGTTGGGATCTCTCTTGAACTAAGGTTAATTTTGCTCAATTATCCCTGATTGGTGTCCATTTTGGCTAAAATTTGTTGAATCATCAATCTATCTTGAGCTTGGGGGAGATAGTACAAATAGTCTTCTAAATCTTGGGTGGCTAAACTCCAGTTACCTAATTCATAGGAGATTAAACCGCGATCGCGCAATTCCGTAGGCGCTTGGGGAAATAACAATAAAATCCGTTCAATAGCAGCCAAGGCGAGATCGATTTGATGATTGTGCAGATAAATCACTTTCAAGTTCGTCAGCATTCGTGCTAAAAACTGTCGAGGACTGACAGGGGCTAGATATTGAGGCTTTAATTCTATCGGTTGTCCATAAATCTGCGCTAACCGCTTGGCACAATCTTCAGGAAATAAGACTTCTCCTCGATCAAAAGCATCAACAAAAATTCCGACCTCTTCAAAATCAGGACGAATCAAAAAATGACCCGGCATTCCAATGCCCACCATAGGAAATTCTAGCCGTTGGGCAAGTTCTAAATAGACTAAAGCCAGGGTTATAGGAATACCCGTACGTCGGTTGAGGACTTCATTTAAAAAGCTATTGCGCGGATCGTAATAGTCTTCGGTATTCCCCCGAAAACCGAGCTGCCCATACAGATAATCGTTAATCGTTTGGATAATACGCAAGGGATAGCGCTGAGTCGGTAGCTGGCTTTGGATCTCTGCTGCCATGCGATCGAGTTGTTGCAGGTATTCAACCGGGTTGAGTTTTGGATAGGCTTCAGCAGCAATGTAAAGGGCTGCCTTAGCTAGGGAGATGGAGGCTTCTGGTTGCTGTATTTCCTGATAGAACTGTTGTCTGGTTCTAGAAAAGTCCATAATCCAAAATTTATTTTTTTCATTTTGTCCTAGTGTGGCATACCTGCACCCATCTGTTGTCTGAACTCCTTGCTAATTATAGGTTTTGTTAATCCCGATTTTTTTAGTCGGGATTGTTTGACGACCCTTGACCCCCGGTGATACGATGCCAATCGAGGATCAGAACTCGCACGTTAAACAAAGAGGAAGACAAAGCTTATGACCCTTGCCACTGAAACCCTAAATCGGAGTTCCCAGGCTGCCTGTGAAAAGTTAGTCTGTAAAGAGTGCGGCACAACCTATGAACTCGAAGCCAAGCATGTGTGTGAAGAATGTTTTGGCCCCCTAGAAGTAAGTTATAACTACGACCGTTTGCGCCAGCAAGTTAGCCGTGAAACTATTGAAGCCGGCCCCAACTCCATTTGGCGTTATCGTCAGTTCCTTCCTCTACTGAGCGATAACGTGATTGATGTAGGTACGGGGATGACTCCTCTTCTGAAGGCAAATCGGTTAGCACGGCAATTAGGTCTAAAAAATCTTTATATTAAAAATGATGCGGTAAACATGCCCACCCTGAGTTTTAAGGATCGGGTGGTCTCGGTTGCCCTATCGAGAGCGAGAGAATTAGGGTTTTCCACCGTATCTTGTGCGAGTACTGGAAACTTAGCAAATTCTACTGCGGCGATCGCCGCCCATGCCGGCTTAGACTGTTGCGTCTTTATCCCCGCCGATCTCGAAGCCGGTAAAGTATTGGGAACCCTAATCTACAATCCCACCCTCATGGCCGTCAAAGGCAACTACGATCAAGTCAATCGCCTCTGTAGCGAAGTTGCCAACACCTACGGCTGGGGATTCGTCAACATTAACCTGCGCCCCTACTACTCCGAAGGCTCCAAAACTCTAGGCTACGAAGTCGCCGAACAACTCGGTTGGCAACTGCCCGATCATGTAGTTGCTCCCCTAGCCTCCGGTTCCCTCTACACCAAAATTTACAAAGGCTTCCAAGAATTTATCAAAGTCGGCTTAGTCGAAGATAAATCGGTCCGCTTTAGTGGCGCTCAAGCCGAAGGCTGCTCTCCCATCGCCTCCGCGTTCCGGGAAGGACGGGACTTTATCGCCCCAGTCAAACCCAACACGATCGCCAAATCGATCGCCATTGGTAACCCCGCTGATGGAGTCTATGCCCTCGATTTAGCCCGCAAAACCAACGGTAACATCGAATCGGTTACCGATCCTGAAATCATTGACGGCATTAAACTCTTAGCAGAAACCGAAGGCATCTTCACCGAAACCGCAGGCGGAACCACGATCGCCGTCCTCAAAAAACTGGTGGAAGAGGGTAAAATTGACCCCGATGAAACCACCGTCGCCTACATTACTGGCAACGGCTTGAAAACTCAAGAAGCCGTTCAAGGGTATGTTGGCGAACCCCTCACCATCGACGCAAACCTAGATAGCTTTGAGCGGGCAATGGAGAGAGCGCGCACCCTCGATCGCCTAGAATGGCAACAAGTATTGGTCTAAATCCTTAGCCCAATTATCCGTTAAATCTGGAACGGGGAACTTATTTTCCCCGCTATCTCCAAATCACAAACAGAACAATACTGCAATCATGGTTAAAGTTTTAATTCCTACCCCTCTACAAAAATACACCAAGGATGAGGCAACCGTAGAAGTACAAGCAGCCACAGTTGCCGAACTTCTTGACGCTTTAGAAACAAAATGCCCAGGCATTAAAAACCGCATCCGCAAAGAGAGTGGAGAAATGAACCGCTACTTAAATATTTATGTGAAAGAAGAAGACATTCGCTTCTTACAAGGGACTGAAACACCACTCAACGAAGGGGATGAAGTAAGTATCGTCCCCGCAGTCGCTGGCGGCTAATCTTCTTCCGATCTCACGTGCATGAACTCAACTCCATTGTTCCACAGCCTCAAAAGCTGTGGTTTTTTTTTATATAGTGCTTCGCGCAAAAGAACAAGGAATAGGGGGCGTTAACGGCAGACTCAATCTAACTTTGAACTATGCTGGCTATCTTTAAAAACTGCCATTTGATGTATCGGATAGCAGAGGAAACTGCTGTATTATCCCCAATCGATAGCGTCTCACTATACTACATAATGCTTCAAGCCCTTACAGATCAAGCCTTTTAGCTGAAGCAATAGAGCCATACAAAAATTTTTTTGCCATAACCCTTGACAATCATGTATTACGATATGTAGTATGGTGAATGTAGAGGGCAAGGAAGTTAGATGTGTCTCACCTGAAGCCTTGCTGTTGAACCTTGAAAACTGAATAACCGAAATTTTTCTTTAAGGGTTTGTTAATGACTGTTTAGGAGTCAAAAACAGTGTTCCTATTGTATCAACGACTGTCGAAAACAGTCAAGAAAGATTCACCGAACGAATCACACTCTCCGGCTCGGAAAAGCACGCCATCGGAGGGTTTACAAACCAAAACTCAACTTATATCCATCTATTTTTTAGAACGTCGATTTCTTTTGTAATCCCCAAAGGAGGTGTCAAGATGGTACATATTCGATTTGAAGGACGCTCCTATGATGTGACTGAAACCCAACTAGAAATTAACGGTAGTATGAATGATACAGTCCTCAAGGATCGAATTGCACGTCATCTTGAAGTTGGAGTTTATCGCTTAAATGACTATGTTATCGATCGCCGCCCTAGTGGTGACATTATTATCCGTCCTGAAGCGGTTTATGGGTAAAGCTTAAATCCGCTCAACTCCTGAACCGCACGCTTTGGACAATCTACTCCCAAACAAGAATCGCCAGAGGTGAACCATGAACGCACCAAACTGTAACGAAATTTGTCCCTGGGTTCGCAATACCCAAAACCTAGATCACTACGTTTGCCTCAAGTGCGGTCAGGAGCGTTTTTTAAACAAAATCCAATCGAAGAAACCTCCATTAGGGTTACTCGTTCTGATGCTAATGGCCATCGTTCTAACGATCTTTGTTCAAGAAGGGAAAACCCCTGAACAACCAGCACTCCAACTGGACGCACTCAGCACCCCTTGAAAAACAAGATTTAGAGGGATCTAACTGTACCGTACCCCAACAGGTTCAGCATACATAAATGGTGTCTCTTAAAAAGACAATGTGGGTTCGATTCCCACCATCCGCCCTTCATCTTGGCGGATGTCGCTCAATGGTAGAGCAACAAAACAAATATTGCTGAGTTGACTTGTACGGTACAGCCTTGAGGAATAAATTCACACCGCGCCCTAACTCGAAAAGCTTACATATTAGCTCATTGGTAGAGCATTCGACTCTTAATCGACTGGTAGCAGGTTCAAATCCTGTATATGTGCCCCAACGCTTTTTGTGACTTGCGCGGTGTGATCTTTATTCCTTCCCTGTTGACAGACTTACAAAATACAAAAATTCTCATTTCGCGCCCCCACTCATCAAGCTTACATACTAGCCCAATGGAAAAGGCGCTTGATTTAGGCTCAAGAAAATGCGGGTTCGATTCCCGTGTATGACCCAACAGCTTGTTAAACTTGCGCGAAATGACCTTTTTTTCTTAACTCTCTGATTGAATGAGAATCATGTCCAAAAAATTATTGTTAATTATTAATTACAACCGCGCCCCAACTTAAGTCGCCTACATACTTCTCCACCAACTAAACCGGTGCGTACTTGGAGTGGTACGCTGCGAGCCTGAACCGATATTAGCAGGCAGAAAAAGCGATTTGAACTTGTGCGGTAATCTTATTCTTAGAAACCCGGTTTCTAGCCACCAGTTTATACGAAGTACCTAGAAAAGTTTATCTTATATGTCTAGGAGATGAACCATGGCAAAAGTGAAAAACGCAGAACAAGATCTGCGTTTGGAGATGCTCAACTCCTTGCTCACCACTCCCCACCGGAAATTGCAAGAAGTGGCTGAACTCCATGATCTTTTAGTTCAACTTGACCCGATTTTTTATGGTCACTTGGCCGTATGGTATCAGCACAATGGGGATGTGCGCGACCATAAGGAAGTATTTGTGGGTTCTTTGCTCACGAGCCAACTGCCCGAACACCGTAGCGCTGGCTTTGTGATGTTGCAACAGTTCCCACCTTACCAAGTAGCGCGGGTGGTGGACTTTATGAAGCAATTTCAAAATAAAGTACCTCGGTGTGCGCGGACGGCAGTGACTCGCTATCTGCGCAAGCGGGAAGGCAACCCAAAACTATTTGATCGCGCGGCTCTGCGAGGTCGAAAAGCGATGAAGCATCTGTATGCTACCTTGCACATTAAGCCCAATGAACGGGCGAATGCGGTGTTGTTTAAGGATAATCCGCCAGAGGATAGTTTAGCGTTTGCCCTCAAGCAAGTGGCAAAGGCGGCAACTCCCGCAGAGCAAGCGCAACTGATTGTGAAGCATGGTATTCCCTATACTATTGCGATTGGTGCGGTAAATCAAGTTACGCCGACGGTGTTGGTGGCACTGATTCATTCTATGTCGCCTCAAGAGACGATCAACAACTTGAACTCTCTGAAACAACGGGGAGCGATGGATCATCCGGAGGTGAAGGCGCTGATTGATGAGAAGCTCGAAGCGGCACAAAACGCGAATCGAGTTTCAGCACTGAAGGCGCAGGTAGCATCGGATGCTACGGAACTGGATGTGGAAACGATCGCGAAGCTAGAGGCGATCGCCAACACCCAAGTGAAGAAACGGGGCAGCATTGTTAAACCGACGGCTTTACTTGTGGACAAGTCCGGCTCTATGCATCGCGCGATCGAAGTCGGTAAGCAGCTTGCTGCCTTGATTTCCGGCATTACCACGGCTGATTTATTTGTCTACGCTTTTGATACCGTCCCCTATGCCGTCAAAGCCCAAGGCAAAGAACTCACCGACTGGGAAAAAGCCTTTAAGCACATTAACGCTGGGGGTGGAACCAGTATCGGCTGTGGGGTGGAAGCCATGCGGCGCAACCGTCAACGGGTAGAACAAATCATCTTGGTGACTGACGAAGGAGAAAACAGCTCTCCCTACTTTGTGGATGCTTTGGATTACTATCGTCAAACCATGCAGATTCTCCCCAATGTAATTATTGTGCGGGTGAACTCTAGCTATAACTGGGTGGAAACGCAGTTAAAGAAAAATAAGATGCCTGTAGAAACCTTTACCTTTAAAGGCGACTACTACTCTCTACCCAACCTAGTACCTCTGTTGTCTCGTCCCTCTCGGTTAGAGCTGTTGATGGAAATCCTCGAAACTGCTCTACCGGTGCGTCAAGATTGAATTAAAACCTCCCTATTCACTGGGGAGGTTTTTTTATGTTGTTATGATATTTTGTAACATTTACTTTCTGTTCCTTAAATTACCGTGATAAAGTAGCCATAAGTGATTCAATTTGCCTAAGTCACGGTTATGCAAGAATTTGGATTAACTCCATCCCAAACCCAACTGATGTATAGCTTAGAGTACAATTTGGTACTCACAGATATTAAACTAGAGGACGATAAAAACAAAAAGCGGTTAAAGATCATTTGGCTGGAAAAATGGCGAGATTCCATGAATCTTATCTTGCAAAATCAGAAACCGACTAATCTCTCTACAGACATTGTAGAACTAATAACTAATTTTGACAACTTGAAAGTCAAGGCTAGAGAACAAGCCCAAGAAGTTGAACATAAATTTTCACTCTATTTGATTTTATTAGAATTAACTCTATTTGCCCCCTATTATCCTATCATTGGAGAGGCGAGGGATGGGCAGTTCAAGGGTTTAAAGTTTACAAATTCAAACCTGATTGAAGATCAGCTTAAATCCTTTGCCCAACTGTTGAATCTAGATCCCCAATGTGTTAAACGCTTTCAATCTCACCACAAAGAAGCGGTTGACGGGATTAAGGGAGGATTTAATCCCTGGATTACGGGAGCAGTCGGAGCTGTGGTTTTAGCCGCAGTTGCTGCATTGGGAACGCCCATTATTGCGGGTATTCTTGCCCCCATTATTGCCCCTGGTTTGTCAGGAGCGGCGGCAGTTTCTTCGGTATTGGCGTTTTTAGGTGGAGGGGCGATCGCCGCCGGAGGCTTCGGAATGGCAGGTGGTGCTGCTGTTATTGCCGGTGGTGGAGCTATCTTGGGCGCAGGTTCAGGAGTAGGCTTGGGGTCATTATTTGCCCAATCTCCCACCACTGCGATTAATGAAGCCGCCAAATTAGAAGTGGTAATGAAAGAGCTAATTTTTATCCAGAAAGATATCCGGTTAGCTCAAGAAATTATCAAAGAACAACGGCAAGGCATTCGCGCTCTAGAAGATGAACGAGATGAATTAATGTACAATAAAAAAGAGAATGAGGAGAAAATCCAGAAATTAGAAGAAGCCTTGGATTACTTGAAACGAGCCTTACAGCGCAACCAAGATTTATTGTGATTCTATGATTTCAATCCATAGGATTTGAAATTAACTGATTACCCATTCCCAGCGCCTAGACCCATGTCAGACTTATTTAACTTCAAAGATGATTTTTCTGCATCCCACCAGAAAATGTCAGGTATTCATCATGATTTCAATGCGCTTCGCCAGATTCAACAGCAAGAATCAAAACATTTAGAGCGTCTCCAGAAAGACATGAAAGACATCGCCGACATTTTAGGGGTTTCAGTCGATGAAATTTCATCCCAAAATTCCCCCAAGTCTCCCTCTCTTAAGTCCGCCAGTTGGGACGATCAATTTTTCCTCAATAATCCTCTGGTTTCCCTGGAAGAGCGGATTAAACAAGAGGTATTGAAAAAAACAGATTTATTACCGCGTCTGTCTCAACTCGATTATGCAGTGGTGGGGATAACCGGTTTGGTAGCAACGCTCCTGGATTTTTTCGTAGTAGCCATTCCCAAAGATATCAATTATTTGGGCAAATATCAGCAAAAAGGCAGTCAATTTACAGGATGGTTGAGAACGTTGGGAATGGACAATGGAAAGTTACACCCATTTCTGAAATGGTGTGAAAAAGTCTGTAAGGTTCCCTATGATAAAAGTATTTGCTCCGATATTCCCGGATTAACGCCCAAAACCCATCGCTTACTGAGTTTAGGTCATGACCCCCTATTCGGGTTGATTTTTGGCATATTTGATATCTTAAATGGTTCCCTGACGGCGTTTGATGTCCAAGGAAACCTAAAAATTATTCAAACCTGGAATATGGCTGGGGAGAATAAAATTTTTTCTCCCTTAATTTGGTTGGGACATATTGTTTCAGATCTGTGTACATCAAAGGGAATTCCAGTTCCCGGATGGGGGTTTACTCAGCTCTTGCAATTTGGCTCAATTGGTTCCAAGAATATGACGATCGCCCAAACAGCCAACTGGATGTATGTGAATGGCTACGAGTTGCGCCATTTATTGACCCTTTCGATGCCCGTGGCGGCGATCGATCTGGTGATTCGCAGCTATCATTACCCCTCTTCTGTCACTCTCCGAAAAGCTAAAGCTTTTCGGAATCGTAGAGTGTAGACAAGGCAGGCGATCGCGCCATTTTTTCTGCATATCAATTCCCAAGAGTATGCATATGGGCAAAAATGAGATCGCCACACC
>NZ_JAGHZH010000124.1:0-23258 GCF_017746885.1 Roseofilum sp. SBFL
AGTTTTCCCAGATTGGCAATTACTCTCATCACTTCGCCCATTGCTACACCGTGTCAATCAATTTCAATACTTTTTTTCTTCAGCCTAAATCCCTTATCTTAATTCCTATCTTGATTCGGCAGAGTGACAAAAGAGGGATATAGCAGAGAAAGGGAGAGTTAGGACATTTTCTATTGCTAGAGTTCCTATTGCCTCAAACCATAACCTAACTGTCCTAACCAACTCCTTCTCTGCTATAGGTAATAGGTAATAGGTAATAGGAAAACCATTTTTCACGCTATAATGCCCATTCTTCCGGCTTTTCATGGGAAGGCACTCTCAAGGAAAATTTCGATTACTGTACCTCATAACATCGAAAAGTGCTGTATCAGGCATGGCTAAATTTTTCTCTTGTGCCAGATCAATGAAACGACCTTCAGAGATTTGGCGATAGAGTTGATTAGGTTGCAAAGAATTTGGTGGCCAATGCCGTCCACACATAGTATAAAGATCCAGCAGATTATCTTGGTCAAAATCAACCCAAGCCACTTGTCGCGCTGCACAACCTTGCTTTTCTAACCCAACTTGTTCAGCAATATCTTCAAAACCAGATCGGGTTTGCAACATTAATTCATCTGTCGCGTTAGGTGCAAGTTCTGGCATCTTCCCGACCATACCACCCCGTACAATCACCACATCCAAATTTCCGTCATTGTCATAATCATTCCAAGCCATACCATGCCGATCCATATGAGGTAAGGCATTAATCGGAGGTAGGGCAAAATCATGGAAGGGAGGAGATCCAAACTTAGAATCGATATAAACCTGGGTTAAATCCGATTCAGAATTGAGTTTGAAAAATGGCGGGAAAAAAGGATAAGATGCGGGAAAGGCGATCGATAAACGACCATTGCCTTTGATCCGGAAGTTCACCAACCTGACTTTATCGAGTCCCCCAGATAAAGCATTCGTATCATTGATTTTAATGGATAGATCGCCCGAAGTTACGGGAATCGCTGATAGCGGGACAATGACTAATCCACCAAAGTCTTCTGGATTAGAGAGATTTTGGGCAGCGATCGTTAATTGATAGTTATGCCAATAAATATATAAGCCTGGATCTTTTCTATTCAAAAGCAGATCAGAAACAGGTTGCTCTGTAACTTCATAATTTTGAGGAAATCCTAAATCATAAATTTGATTTTCAAACCCTTTACCTTGCTGATTAATATCGAAAATTTGTCGGGCGTTATGATTGGTAGAATAGACATCTAAATAGGTATCTTGATTAATATCAGCTACCCCTAAATCAAAGAGAGAATAGACAGAGTCCAGATTTTCTTGAGTATAACCAGAATCAATATTTAATGGATACTGATCCAGATCTCGCTGTGTCCATAGGATAATAGCTAAACTCACTAATCCAAGAATAAATAATATAAGAATATTGCGTTTCATGTTCACACTCTCTGTTTATGTTTATTTAGGATTTATTTTCTCGATAATTTCTCTAGAAATCATCCGACGACGACGATACCATGTCGCCATACCAATTAATAGGCCAGAAAGAGCAAATGCTACCAATAAAGGCAAAATTTCTCCAGTTTGAATTGCCTTAACACCTTCACTTCCCAATAGAATAAAAGGAAACAGACCCAATATCGTTCCGATCGCTGTGCCTAACAGATAATCTTTAAAACTGACTGACGTTAAACCCGCCGCAAAATTAACGATTCCGTAGGGAATAACCGGCAGCAGGCGAATAGCAAAAATATAGAAGACACCTCCTTGATACATTTCAGCATCCATAGCTTTCCAATAACCTTTAAGCTTATCAGACACCATTTTTTGCCCTGTTATTCGAGTCAATCCAAAACCAATTAAGGCAGAAATAATAGAGGCTAAACTCGTCCAAAATAATCCCAACCAAGGCCCAAATATTACTCCCCCCATCAAATTTAGAGGTGTAGTTGGCAAAATTAGCAAGGTTGAGATGATATAAACCATCATAAAAAAGAGTGGAGTCCAAAATCCTGTAGATTCTAGCCAAAGCTCCAGTTTTGAAGAATCAACTCCCGCCAACCAGTAAACCCCTGCTAGAGTCACAATAATACTAATAACAAAAATAATCAGAAAAATACCTTTCATTGAACCTAATAAAGATCGGCTATCTATTTTGGCTTTCAAGACTCGCCAGGACATCCAATTTTATTGAATTCACAAAGTCCACTTCTTGACGGTTATTTTTTGCCCAAATTTCTCTATTAATACGATCTTCATCCAGAACATTATCTATATTTTTAGGAGTCAAAAGAAGCCCAAAATCATCAGATCTTTTTTGCTCTTCATCACCTAACACACGACTTACAAGCAAGTCCCCAATCGGCTTTATATAATGAGAGTCATCAACATAATTATTCATGGTTTCAGATAGGGGTTCAGTTGTGATACTATTATAGTTGAAAAAATCCCAAACCGGTGCGATCGAAACAATTTGTCTTTTCCAATCTTCCAAAACACTCCATTTCCCACTGGCATAAATTGATTCTAGTCGAATCGCATGAGCAGGAGAAAAATAAATAATCAATTCTACATTATGTTTTTGACACAGATCAACAATTTTTTGAAACTCGTGAATATATTCTTCTGATAGTTTATAATCATGATGTAACTTAAAATAAAGTTTTGTAGATCCCTCAAATCGAATGGTTGTATTGCCGTCCTCTTTCTTGAAGTAAGGTAAGAAACCCTGTTGTGATAATGGTTGGTCACTCTCCGATCCTTCTACACTTGCTTGGATAGTTTCTTGGCTGGCTTCCAGGGTATCTAAAGATAACAGAGTATTGAGAAAATCTTCAAAAACAATATGTTTTTTTTCTAAACGAGATTCGGTAAAACTGGGCTGATTGTCTAAATTTGCATTAAACATAAAGAAATCTAACCCTAAAATCACTCTCTGTAAATTTGGATTATTCACGAGTGTATGCTCAACATATCTCCTCAGTTCATAAATATTTGCACCATTAAGACCTAAGTTATAAACAGGGGCAAAAGTTTGTAGGGATAGATGATTGGGATCTAAAGCTCTTTTCATTCTGGAGGAGCCAAGTAAAATAGTATTAGGTTTAAGGTCAATAATTTCTATGGCTTTATAGAGCCTATCATTATTTCCCTTGTTGGGTTTATAATGATTTAATCCATAAACCACAAATTTTTCATCATATATCCCGTAGGGATCAATTATCATATTGAAGCTCCCCACGACAATTAACGGTAGGGCGATAAATGAAAAGAATAAAATATTAAAGAATATGTAGTTCTTGTCTTTTCTTTTAAAAGGCAAATTACTTTTATAGATCATTTTTGATTCATAGGGAATAAGTTAGAACTGAAAATACAAAAATTCTGATACACGATTCATCGATAATAAGCAGATTCCGGTTAATAAACCCAGGCAACAAGACCAGATAAAATCAGGCTTAAATTTGTGCATCAGTTCTTGGGTATTTGGCATATACTTGACAGCAATAGTCAAGAGGACTAAAATCACAAATGGTAAGCGATCGCTATCCCAAAACTCTGGCAAGTAATTCAATGATCGCCAGGATTGAACTTGAATTCCAAATTGAGTTAATATAGCCAGTTTTCCAGTTGGCTCTCCAGGTAAAATCAATCCATTTCCAGCCATCATAACTTGTAAAATTTTCAGCCCGTCCGATAGGGTATCGGCTCTAAATAAAACCCAGGCTCCAATAGCAGATATAAATGTAATTAACCACGATAGAAACTTGGGTAGAGGAATATTTAACTTACGCCAACCATGATTAACACAAAGATAGAAACCGTGCAGTCCTCCCCAGATTACATAAGTCCAACCTGCACCATGCCATAATCCCCCAAGTAACATGGTCATCATTAGATTAGTATAACGCTGAACCTCTCCTTGACGACTACCTCCTAAAGGAATATAGAGATAATCCCGCAGGAAGTTAGATAAAGTAATGTGCCAACGTCGCCAAAAATCACTGATAGATGTGGCTTTGTAAGGGGAATTAAAGTTAATGGGTAAGTTAATATTAAACAATAATCCTAAACCGATCGCCATATCAGAGTAGCCAGAGAAGTCAAAGTAAAGTTGATAGGTATAACTGAGTACGCCAACCCAGGATTCAATGAAAGTGATTTCACTAGGGTGATTGAATACGGTAGCTACCCAAGGGGAAAGATTATCCGCAATTAAAACCTTCTTACATAATCCCAGGCTAAATAATACCAGACCTCGGCTAAAATTCTCATGGGAAAAAACATACTTCCTAAGGTTCCGTAATTGTGGGATCAATTCATCATGACGAAGAATAGGACCAGCAATCAATTGAGGAAAGAAGACGACAAACAAGCTATAGGTTAAAATATCATAGTTGAGGTCTTTCGTTTCTCCTCGATAGGCATCGACCAGATAAGCGATTTGGGTAAAGGTATAAAAAGAAATTGCTAAGGGCAGAATAATTGTGGTTATGGAGAAGTTAGCCTGAATGACTTGGTTGACGGAAGTGATGAAGAAGTTCGCATACTTGTAGTAACCAATCGTGACTAAATTGAGAGTAATCCCGCTCCAGAGTAAGGTTTTAGCAGATTGACTTTTGGGTTGAGCATAAGCAATGCTCTTTCCCATTTGATAGTTAAAAATAACGGATATTAACAGGAGAGGCAAGTAAGCAATATTCCAATAGGCATAAAATGCAAAGGAAGCCGCAGTTAACCAAACTTGAGATGCTTTGATCAATTTGAATTGATTTAAAGTCAAAAATACCGTTAAAGTTATCGGTAAAAATACAAAAATAAAAATGTAAGAGTTGAACAGCATTTTTGTTTTTGAGAAAAGCGAAGGAAAATAATAGGGCTTGAACAATGGTTTGACTGCTAAGAGCATGAATTGACCAATACCCAGGTTTGAGAAGTTCAAATAAGACAGGTGTGGGTAAAAACCCTTCATTAGAGTATAGGTCTCGGATATCTCTAGACCGGAGATTTTTGGCAGCAATTGGTGCTTGTTGATATGCAGCTTGGGCTGTTCGGGGTATTTCTGAGTTACTGGGAATATCTGCAATATCGCCCAAGGCAAATACTTCTGGATATCCTTTTAATTGAAGGATCGGTTCGACTAATAATTGTCCATAACGATTATGTTCACAGTCTAGATCTAAAACCCACGATCGTGCTTTAGTTCCTGTTTTCCAAATCACTAAGTCAGTCAGCAATGAACTGATTTCATTAGTACCAGAGAAGCTTCGGCATTTTGGATAATGGCTCGTAGTCTGGGAAGGGTGCGTTTGAGGAGATCGGATTCTGGAGGGGGAACGGGAATGGCGATCGCACTAGCTCAAATAGGTGATGCGATCGTGAAAAATTGTAAACTTTAACTGAAAGATGAGGAAATCAGGGCAACTGTTGATACTCATTTACCAATTCCACACTTAAGACAACTTGTAATATTTCTTTCTTCCATGAAGTGCAGTTTGAAGCCTTAGACCCTAAGCTATACAAGCTTTTGCCTATTGCCCAGCGTGCAAAGCGCTATAAAGACTAAGGTTTAGCAATCCATCCTTTGACTTCACTATCGAGGAGAGGTTTTTCTAGTTTCACATATTCACTTTTTGCGGCTTGCAAAATATGTTTCATCTGCACAGATTCATCATTTTCTGCTGCTAGAAAAGCCGCATTGAGGGCAATATTGCGGATATTTCCTCCAGAAATACTCAGTTTTGCTAGTTTGTTCATATCTAAATCTTGAGTCGGCGTTTCCGGGGGGAAAATTCTGCGCCAAATTTCTGCCCGTTGTTTAATATCAGGAAAATTGAAAGGAACAATAAATCGAATCCGTCGCATAAAGGCATTATCTAAGGCTCCTTTAAGGTTAGTGGTGAGAATAGCGAGACCTTGATAAGCTTCCATCCGTTGCAAAAGATAGCTCACTTCAATGTTAGCATGGCGGTCATGAGAATCTTTGACTTCGGAACGTTTTCCAAACAGAGCATCGGCTTCATCAAATAACAGGATAGTGCCTCCACTTTCAGCCGCATCAAACACGCGACGTAGGTTTTTTTCGGTTTCACCAATATATTTACTGACTACAGAGCTGAGATCGATTTTATATAAGTCTAATTGCAGAGTATTCGCAAGAACTTCTGCGGCTGTGGTTTTTCCTGTGCCACTGGGGCCGGAAAATAGGGCGCTGATGCCTAAACCGCGTCCACTTTTGCGCCGAAAGCCCCAATTTTCATAGACTTTTGCCCGTTGGCGTAGGTGAGCAGCCATGGTTTGCAAGGTTTGCATTTGAGTCTCAGGAAGCACTAGGTCATCCCAGGTTGCTTTGATTTCGATCCGTTGGGCGAGGTCGTCCATGCGAGGACGGGCTTGTTGGCGACAGGCTCTCCACAGTTCTTTAGTAATAGTTTCAGGGGTTTTGTTGCGGTTTTTACTGAGGGTATGGGCGCAGATTGTTTGAATTTGAGTACTGGTGAGGTTGAATTGGGAAATTAAGGTTTGCACTTGCCCGTTAAGTTCGATACCCCATGAATCGAGGTGAGTTTGCCAATATTGGGATTGTTGGGTCAGGGTGGGTTTGTGGACTTCAAGATTGATGATGGAGCGGTTGGGGATGGAGAGGCGATCACTACTCGTCAGAATCACCGGTGTACTAATCTCTTGAATGAGCTTAATGAGTGCTAGGTTTTGGTTCAGGGGAGTGGCAAGTTTATCGCAATTAATCAGCAGCGCATACCCCTTGAGAAAGGCCTCTCGATGCCATAACCTCAGCAGTTGATGCACATCATGGGGACTAGAGGGAAGTTGAGCGGGATCGAGATGATGGAGGGTTAGATTGAGACTAGCAAACGCGGTGGTGGCGATCGCCTGTTTACTCCGACTATCTTCCCCACACAATTGTACTAAAGGAAACTCCTGACCATTAGCAGCACCCACCCAAGTATCCACTAACGTTTGAATCAGTTCATGGTCATGTTCCATTAGCGACACCGAAACGTCCAACGATCCGATCAGAGCTTCGAGTGGCAACGGTTGGGTTTTGACTCCCGCCAAATAATGTAGAATACTCTCATCAATTCGCAGAGGACTCAGGGTAAACGACGGCCCCGATCCCAGTTCAATTAAGCGCCAGTAGCGTAAGGGAGATTCCGGCGTTAAAGCGCTCCAATGGGGGCAATCTAAAAGTTTCAGTGCTAACCCAAATGTTGGGTAAGATTTCTGAGCTATTCCTTGGAGCTGACTTAACCAGTCTAAAAACTGTTCATCTAATTCTGCACCCGCACATAACAGTAAAATATCCCGTTCAAAACTCGAAAGATTAAACGTACTACACAGTTGATCGAGGGCAAATTGAGAGTCTTCTAAATCGGGAATCAATTCACCTTGCTCGGTAACTGTTTCTGCTGGATTATCTCGACTGATTTTCTCATTAATCCTGGCTTGCAGTTTTGCTAACCCTTGGATTAAATCTTGTTGATTTTCATTTTGCCAAGTGTAGTTTAATAAATCAGTCATGGCTTAATAAAAACAATACTAATAACTCGTCGATGTTGCTCAGTTAATTGTGGAATCATTCCAAGGTGAGAATGGGGCCAATATATTGTTCATAGGTGGGACTATTGGGATCGAGATCCACATCCAGTAAGCTCTCTGCGCCATCAACTTGAATCCGAATAAAATACTCTCCCGGTTGTACATTGCTAATGGGAACCACTGGGGTTCGCGTATTTTCCCGAATGGGGATACTGTTGAAGAGATAGGCGATCGCGTTTTCGCTAGAGTATTCATTGAGCATTAGCACCACTCGCTGTCCCAAACCGATCGTTAGGTTCGTGCGAATAATCACTTGACCCAAGCGACGGTCTTCTTCCGTTTCTTCAATGTCTACCAGTTCATAACCCAGAAAACTGGGACGCACCACAAAAGGAAAAACATTAGATTCGACTTTTTGAACCGGTTCAGTGGTAGTACTAGGACGGGAACGACGACGACCATTTTGAGACGGAAGGGACGGCAGTTGGGGATGAATCACTTGCAGGGATTGGACTCCAGCCCGTAGATGGGTATTGGGAACCAGACGCAGGGAAAGGCTTAATTCTGTGTCGTTGATGATTTGGGGAGTGACTTCGGCTTGATTGATCCGAACTTGGGCGATCGAATGGGAGAGGAATCGACCGCGAATACAGAGGGTGCTATTGGCTAAAATAGGCATATACTTACCTGTAGTATTGACCACTTGATCGACCACAGGTTGTTTCGGGAAGGGGCCGCCAATCATGCGGCGATCGCGCACGGGTAGTGAAGATTTGGCTGATATATCGCTTTCAATCAGAATCACGCTGATTTTATAGACCACAGATAAAGCATGGGGGGTCTGAAAAAAGACTGACCAAATTTTCGAGAGTTCATCCGTAGAAACCGAGATAAATTCAGCCCGAATTTGCTCAATTTGATCGGCTAAATCCGACCCTTCTAAGTAATCGAATGTCGGATCGTTAATCGTTTCCTGAATCATCTGAGGTGTAAAAACCAACTGATCTTCTAACGCACGAGCCACACAACCTAAGAGTCTTTGCGGTTCTAATTCAGCATCATTACCGTAACAAGAAATCACGTAAAATAAATCTAGAGCTGCTTGCCTGCGCTTGACCATATCTCCCCGTCGTTGAAAGTTAGGAGTGTCTTGATTGGTTAAAGCCGGATTGCGTTTGATGTGATACAGGTATAGATTCACCCCAGTTTCTGGGATACCGCCCCCTGCACCATCAGGGCGCACCGTGGTTACCCTCGAACCATCTACATCCGTTTGTATCGCTTGTTGAATAATACGCTGCATGGTCGCTGTGGCCGTGGCGATCGCTAAATAATTAGCCATTCAATTCACTCACTCGCTTCACTGCTCTGTCCATTCTGGAGTCAGACCCTGCTCCAGAATAGCTTAATGGGGTCTTAGCGGCTATCTTAACTTAGGATTAGCCATTCCTCTATACATTAATTTTTGTTATTTTTTATTGATGTTCGTCAGACATTTATTATCTCTTTATAAGATAAGTTAAGTTGTGTAAATCTTCAAGAAAAACCCTTAAAAAAGTAGTCATCAATCTCTTGGTTATTGTATGGTGGCACTATCGTGGTTTAAGAGTTTATTTGAGGAAACCTATCTCCCTAATTCTTTGATTTTTATATCCAGGTTTGGATAAAGTCATCTCTTAGCCCATCTATTAACCAGAATTCTCCACAGTAATTTGGTATTCGGAAGGAATCCACTATGGCGAGACTTGATTATTACGCTCCCGGTGTTTATATCGAAGAAGTCAATCGCGGCAGTCGTCCCATTGAAGGGGTCCCGACTGCTGTGGGAGGCTTCGTTGGTTTTACCGAGGACATCCGAGGAGGCGCAGAACCGTTTAAACCGATGTTGGTCACCACTTGGGATCAATATCTGCAATATTTTGGCCGACCCAACTCCGACGGGTTTACTGACTTTGGGGCCTACTTACCGCTAAGTGTCTATGGATGGTTCCTCAATGGCGGTGGCCGCTGTTGGGTTGTTAGTATTGGCACTCGCTTACCCGGTTCCCCAGAACCAGAAGCAACAGAAACTGGAACCAGCATTATGAACCGGGGAAACCGACCTTCCCTGAAATTCTCTATCCGTCCAGGTTCTGACCTAACCACTACTGATAATGGCTCCATCAATGCCATGCTCGTGCCTGTGGATCGCTCCGTTCGGGTGCAAATTATGGATGGAGAACCCAAACCCCCACCATCGAGTACGAGTACTTCAAGTACGACCGAGAGTACCTCCAGTACAACCATTCCCGCGAATACAGGCGAATTTTTCAGTGTAGTCATCGCCCAAGGAGATGAAGAACTCGAACGGTTTGAAAACCTGACCATGAATCCCCAAATTGATTCCTCCGTGGCTACCTATGTGGTTACAGCCCTAGAAGAATCAGAATATATTGCTGCTATAGACCTATCCATCAGTGGCTCTCCCCTAGCCCGACGACCCAGTAATGGATTGTATGAAATCAGCCCTCCCGTGGTGATGCCTTCTCCTGACCGCTTCTCCCAACATATTGAAGGGGTAAGAGATGACCGGACTGGCGTTCGGGGACTCTTCGAGATTGACGAAGTGACGATCATGGCTTGTCCCGATCTGATGAAAGTCTATGAAACCGGCCTGATTAACATCGACCAACTGCACGGGATTATGGATGTAATGGTCAGCCTCTGTGAAGGAGCTGCCGATGGCGATATTCCTAATGCTCCCAACCGGATGGTGATTCTCGATCCGCCCCCAGACCGAGTAAAACCCCAACAAATCAGTCGTTGGCTGCGGGAAGAATTTAACCGCCGTTCCCAATTTGCCGCTCTCTATTATCCCTGGATTCGGGTTCCCAATCCCAGAAATGCTGGTCGCCCAGTAGCCATTCCTCCCAGTGGTTATATGGCAGGGGTTTGGTCTCGCAACGATGAAACGCGAGGCGTTTATAAAGCACCTGCCAACGAAGTCCCTAGAGGAGTTATCGGTTTAGCTTACGATTGTAATTTCCGGGAACAGGAACTGCTTAACCCTGCGGGAATTAACTGTATTCGTCCCTTCCCCAACCGAGGCATTCGGGTTTGGGGTGCTAGAACTCTGGTTGAGCCGGATAATATCCAATGGCGCTATATCAACGTTCGCCGCTTGATGAGCTACATCGAGAAATCCATTGAAAATGGAATGCAATGGGTCGTCTTTGAACCCAACGATGAAGACCTGTGGCAACGGGTGAAACGCACGATTACCAGTTTCTTAACAGATTTATGGCGAGCCGGTGCGTTGATGGGAGGATCTCCTGCTGAAGCTTTCTACGTCAAGTGTGATTCTGATATTAATACTCCCCAAAGTATGATGCTCGGTCGATTGTATGTAGAAGTCGGTATTGCTCCCGTGCGACCGGCTGAATTTGTTATCTTCCGTATCAGTCAATGGACGGCTGAAGGCGAAAGTTAAGAAGCCTCTTCAGGAGATTGGATTAATTCTAATCTCCTGATACATTCAAACCCTAAAAATATCAGCAAAAGGACAGTTACACCATGGCAGCTCCAGTTTTTACAACTACAGCCAACCGATTTTATCTAAACTTTGAAGGTTTAGAAAACTTAGAAATAAAAAGTATGGCTGCTCTGACCTATGAAGGTAAGGTAACCGGTGGAGATAAACCCCTTCACTGTGGTAAAAGAGGCTCAGAGCGACAGACAACGATCGCCGGCTATGAAACCAACCCCTCCATGACCATTGAAGTATATGTCAATGATGATACCCAAGGAGCAGCAGCGCGACTCTTTGAATGGTTTTTAGACGTGATGCCAAAAGATGAAGGGGGCAATGGCAATTGGGCGAGCCAGCGTAAATCGGGTTCAGTGGTAGTCTACGATCCAAGCAATGCAGAAGTGTTGCGATGGAATCTAGACCGAGCTTGGATCAAGAAATATTCCGTTTCTGATGTTGATGCCACTTCTGGGGAATTAGTCATGGAAACCTATGAATTTGTGGCGGAGAGAATTACCAAAGTTGTCGCCATGTCACAAGCGGCTTAGAACCTGAATATCTGTCACATTTTCATTCCATCTCGACCATCCAAACAGGAGATTAAACTATGGAGTATTTGACCCAAGCCCGGTTTTATTTAGAAGTGAAAGGCATCACGACCCTACAACTACAAAAAATCAGTGGCCTTTCCATGAGCATTGAACCCGCAGCCGAAGGACAAGCCATTTTTGCCGGCAAGAATGTATCTGCTGGAACCCAGATTACCCCTTCTCATGTCAGCTATGAGAATATGACCTTAGAGTTTGTGACAACCGTAGAAAATGATGCTCTAATTAACTGGTACACAAACTCTCATCCCGCATCGATGACTGGGGGTACAACTACTGCTGTAGAAGAGGCTGGAGATGCTTCTTTAATCATCTATAAGCAGAACGGCCAGGAGGGAGCAAGGTACAATATAATACAAGCTGTTCCCGCTAAATATACGACAACTCAAGCAAGTGCAGACAGCACGGATTTATTCAAGGAAACGATAGAAATTAGCCATACTGGGATTAGAAAAGTACCCACGGAAGGGACGCGGATCGCACCGCTACCAACAATATAATTGTCATTGAAGCAACTGAACTGACACAGGCAAGGGTTTCCTCCCTTGTCTGGTTGTTTTGACTGAAAAACGATCCGGATTGCCCAACTATGCTACCTCGTTTTCCCAATATTAATCTATCTCGCCAACCCGGTAGACAATACTCTAATATCTCTTCCAGATTTTCTAGTCAGGGTAAAGATGCATTTGAAATTCAACGGGATTTGGCTGAAATCCTCACTGCGTGCCGGTTTTATGTGGAATTGACCTTAGATGGATCGAAAGATGGAGTCGATGGATTATTCATGGAGTGCAAGGGATTTAAGGTAGCTCAAGAGGTGGTTGAGTTTACTGAGGTTTTTCCAGAACCTTGGGGCAAAGCCAAGCGGGGAATGCTGCATACGTCTAAACTCCCGGGTGCTAAGACAACCATTGATAATATTAGTCTCCGACGAGGGTTAAGTGGCTCGGAAACCCTCTGGAATTGGTTGAATGCGGTGCAAGAGGGGAATTGGGAAAAACAGCGACGTAATGGTTCAATTACTGTTTATCGTCAAAATGGTAATATGGGCGCTTTATTTCAGTTTGAAAATGCTTGGCCCGTTAGTTATAGTGTTACGGATAATGCGGCTTCAAGTTCCGAGTTGGCTTGCGAAGAGTTGGAAATAGCCTGTGAGGTGTTTAAGCGGGTTTCGCCTCCGTAGTTCGAGAAACGGGGCATGGGGATGAGTGATGCAGCGCTTTGCGCTGGGGAATAGGGAATAGGGAATAGGGAATAGGGTTGTGGTACATGGATTTGAGCATTCAAGCTTGTGTTTCATAACGCAAGCAAAGCGATGTAAGATTTAAGCCCAATGAATTTATCTTATGGTTTATGTTGCAAACTGAGTTTGATTTTACTTTACCGAAAGGCTATTTAGATTCCGATGGAAATCTTCACCGTCAGGGAAAGATGCGCCTCTCTCGTGCCATGGATGAAATTATCCCAATGCGCGATCCTAGGGTAATGGATAATCCGGCTTATGCGACAGTGATTATTTTGGCGCGGGTTATTGTTAAATTGGGAACCCTACAGGAAATTTCTCCGGCAGTGATTGAAAATATGTTTGCGGTAGATTTAAGCTATCTTCAAGATTTTTATCGTCAGATTAATGAGTTGGAACCAGTAGAGAATGAGTGAGGAAATGGATGATTCGATGGGTTTTGCCTTTGTTTTACCTAAAGGGTTGGTGGACGAAGGGGGAAAGGTTCATCGAGAAGGGGTGATGCGTTTCGCGACTGCAAAAGATGAGATAATTGGCGATCGCCACCCAAATGTCTCTGACTACCCAGATTATCGCGCTCTCGTCATGCTCTCGCGCACTATCGAGCAACTCGGGACACTCCCCTCTGTAACGCCAGAAGCCTTAGAAAACCTATTTTTAGTCGATTTAGACTACTTACTCGATGTATACAACACCATTAACCCTACAGAAGCAGAATTAGTGATGCTGGGGGAGTAACTGGCTACCCCCTACCCCAATTATATCGGGAGGTAGCCTTTATCGCTTTTCATTTTCACTGGTCTAGAGCAGAAATTTTAACTCTAGAGCATCAGGAGCGTCAGCAATGGGTTGAACAAATTGCAGGTATGCTAAATCCGGAATAGTCATGAATTTTTTCATTTTTAAATGTTTAAGATAGGATGGGAGAGTTAGCAAAACCTCACACTGGATGGGTCATGTCTAGTTCTGTCCCTGAAGAAGTTAGTTATCCGCGAAGACAGCGGCAGTTGCAGAGTGTCATTCTGAAACTGGGGTTACCAGAAAGCTCCCCAGTGCAATGGCATTTACTCGATAAAGCACTGACCCATCCGAGTATATCCTCCACAGAAAATTATGAGCAGTTGGAGTTTATTGGTGATGCGGTAGTTCGGATCGCTGCTTCAGAATTATTGATGGAATTGTATCCAGATGCGACGGTGGGAGAATTTTCAGCCATTCGGAAAATTTTGGTGAGCGATCGCACTTTAGCCCAGTTAGCCGATAGTTACAATTTAGAACAAGACTTGCTCATGGATCGGGGCACAGCCAGCGATAAACTCGGCCGTTCGTCCCGTCTTGCGGATGCCTTTGAAGCCATTTTAGGGGCACTTTACTTGAGTACCCATACCCTAGAATTGATCCGACCTTGGCTTGATAGTCATTTTACATTCCTGTCTACGGAAATTCGTAAAGATCCGGCTCGACGAGACTATAAATCAGCTCTGCAAGAATGGACTCAAGCCGTTCATAAGGTTTTACCCGAATATAAACTGATTACAGTAGAATCGCAAAAACGGACAGCCGAACCCTTTACGGCTCAGGTTTGGGTGCAGGGAGAACCTTACGGTACAGGAAAAGGGCGATCGCGCAAAGCGGCTGAACAAGCGGCAGCTCAAGATGCCTTATTTAAGATCAAAACCACTGAAGAGGGGTGAAAAAAATACAGCGTGGATAAACCATTTAAGATTGCGATTTTGGGCGCGGGTCGATGGGGAAACCATTTAATCCGTAATTTCCTCGAACATCCCCAGACGGAAGTGGTAGCAGTTGTAGACCCGAACCCTAGCCGACGAGAGGCGATGAAAAATCGGTATAATCTATCTGACTTAGTGCAGTTAACCGATGACTGGCAAGGGATTTTGGCGCGTCCAGAAGTCGAATTAGCGGCGATCGCCACCCCCGCATCCACTCACTACAACATCATTCAATACGCCCTCACTCAGGATTGTCACGTATTAGCCGAAAAGCCCCTCACCCTAGATGCCGAAGAATGTCTAGAGTTGTGTCATCTGGCGGAAAGCCAACAGCGCCAGCTTGTAGTCGATCATACCTATCTGTTTCATCCTGTGGTGCAGCAAGGAAAAGAGGCACTCTCTTCTGGAGCAGTCGGAGAACTGCGCTATGGATATGCAACCCGCACCCATATCGGTCCCGTGCGCCAAGATGTAGACGCACTCTGGGACTTAGCCATCCACGATCTGGCCATATTTAATCACTGGTTAGGCGAAACTCCCGTAGAAGTTGATGCCACCGCCGATACTTGGTTACAACCCGGCTTACCCGATGTCGTTTGGGTGAAACTCCTCTATCCCAGTGGATTTAAAGCTACTATTCACCTGTGTTGGCTCAACCCGGATAAACAAAGACGTTTAGCTGTAGTTGGATCTCAAGGAACGTTAATTTTTGACGAACTCAGTACCGATCCTCTGATTATCCAACAGGGACATTTTCAGCCAGAAGATCCAAAATTCACCCCCATGGGAATTAACCGGGAGGTGCTGGCAACTCCTCCAGGAGAACCCTTAAAAGAAGTGTGCGATCGTTTTCTCCAGTGTGTCCGCCATAATCAACCCTCTCCCCACTCCTCCGGATGGGTTGCAGCTGACTTAGTTCGCACTTTGCAACAGATTCAAGCAAAAATTAACAGCTAGTCCGGTTAAATTGTTAATTGTTAATTGATATAAATGATTGAAATCGAAACCCTCCACTCCCTTTATTTGATAGACTACAGTTAAGAGGCTCAGGAGTGCCAACCCAATGATACAAGTTCAAGCCAGAGCTGCCCAGTCTGCTAAAGCTGCCCTGGAAAGCTATCAATTTGAAGTGAGTAGCCCTCAAGACTATGATTGTCTAATTAAGGTTCAATCCTGTGGGCTTTGTCACTCAGATATTCATATTATTGATAATGATTGGGACATATCCGATTATCCTGTGGTTCCAGGTCATGAAGCGATCGGAGAAGTCCAGGAAGTTGGATCTCAGGTCAAACACCTGAAAGTTGGCGATCGCGTCGGAGTCGGTTGGCAAAAAAGTGCCTGTCTCCAATGTCCCCAATGTCTCAAAGGCAACGAAAATCTTTGTAAAGACAACGAGGCGCTAATTATCCCCGGCCCTGGTGGTTTTGCCAGCTACCTACTCACTGACTCTCGGTTTGCCTTCCCCATTCCCCAAGACATTGACCCCACCCATGCCGGACCTCTACTCTGTGGTGGAATCACGGTATATTCTGGACTGCGTCATGCAGGCATGACCTCCGGACAGGAAATCGGTATTATTGGGGTTGGCGGTTTAGGCCACATGGCGGTTCAATTTGCTCACCGCTTAGGAAACCGAGTTACTGTTTTTACAACTTCTGAAGATAAAGCCGAATTTGCCAAAACCCTCGGAGCCGATGAGACCATTGTCGTGGGTCGTGGAGAAAGTCCACCCACGCCGAAAAATTACTTGAATATCCTCTTAAGTACCGCTCCAGCTAACCTAGATTGGGCGGCCTATGTTGAATACTTGGATGCGGATGGTACTTTATGCTTTGTGGGAGTTAGTGATGCACCTTTAACTCTACCTTTGTTCTCTCTCCTTTCCCAGCGTCGCCGAATTATGGCATCACCCATTGGTGGCCGAGCAATCATGAATGAAATGCTCAATGTTGCCGCTCAATACAAAATTACGCCGATTATCGAAACCTATCCCCTAGAAGAGATTAATATAGCCTTGGATCGAGTGAGATCGAATCAGGTACGCTATCGAGCGGTACTCACCATGGATTAAACTGAAACCATCTAGATGCTTCTTGCTATTAATAACGCTGCGGATTATTTCCCATTCTTGATATATTCTTGAATCACTGGATTGAGAAATAATTGCCGCGTGTCTTCTGCCATCTCTAGAAAAAATCGCCGATGGAGTGATTGGATAATCTGGAATAACTCAACGGGAGAAAAGGGGTTAAGTTGTAAAAGTTGCGATAAGCTAACGGGTGCAGTTAGCGTAGCGACTTGATGGAGAATCGTTTGTTCGGGTGCGCTTAACTGCTGAAATTGTTGGTCGAGGTGTCCCTGCAAAGATTCGGATACAATCAGGGTTTCATAGGCTAAAAAGTCTGCTACTCGACCGGCAAAGAGTTCTTGAATGGAAGTAGCGGTTAAGATTAACCATAGGGGGTTACCCTGATAATAGTCAATGAGTTGATGCCAATGTTCGGGATCGGATAGGTTTTGCTCTTGGAAGAGATCTTTTGCTGCATCCCCTAAACTGGATAAAATGAGCGATCGCACCGGATAAGTCGATTTTTCCCAAGGGGTGATATCTAGGGGTTTTTCGGTGGAGATTAGAATGATACAACTTTGGTGATTGATTTCGGCGATCGCCCGCAATACCTGTTTACCCCTTTCATCTCTGCACAGAAGTTGCCCATCATCAAGGAGAATTAAGCAGCGAGACTGACGCAAGTGGGTGAGCAGGTGGGAGATCTGGGTTTCCAGGCGATCGCACTTCTGGGGATTGCCAGTAAAAATTGATAGGATATTGGCTAACAGAGCGCGGCGATCTGTATAAAAGCGCAAACTGCGATAGATCGCATATTCAAATTGAGTTTTATTGTTTTCCAGCCAATGTAAGGCTAACGTAGTTTTACCGATGCCGCTAAATCCCAGCAGGGCAAACAGACGACACTTTTCCGTCAGAATGGAACGATCCAGGATAGCCAATTCTTCCCTTCTGCCATAACAGTTTAACCGTTCTGGGGCATTCCCTAAATCCACATAGGATTGAGTTTGTTCTGAAGTTTGGGAATGGTTATTTTTCTGATTATAGTTTGAACAAATGACATTAGTAACGGTTGCATGATCACCAACTATCGCTGAATAATTTTTATTCAAAATTGCGCGAAAATTCGTCTTACTAACCTCTTTTCCTAACCCTTCCGAGAGCAACTTCCACAACTCGGAACCCACATCGCGCACATGACCTTCGCTCGTATAGACATTCTCTGAGATTGTGGCATAAGTTTCACCCTGTAGCGTTCCCTGAAGTATCGCTTCTTGCAGATAATCCAGATGCTTTCCTGTCCGAGCAAAAACCAGCTCATCCGCCAGTTTCAACACTTCCATGATATCCATAAATCCCAGAAAGTACGAAGGCTGGAGTTATTGTAACCTATTTTCCCGACATTGCCGACACATCCGACCTAATTTTCTGTAAAAAGCCCCGATCCTTCCGACTGGATTGAGGTGTATGAATTATTTCATAATGGAACTGGAATTCAGTATTCTTGTTTGGTAGGTCATTGATTATGCTAGAAACCCTCTTATCCCTATGGTTGATCTTTGGTGAAAGCAGTCAGGGTGATCCCATCATATCAGAGCAAACCCAGCCCGTTGAACTGCAAAGCCAAAATAAAGCTGAAAATAAGAGCAGAGAGGATTGGTATAAAGAAAGAAGAAACTGTCAGAGCCTTGGAAACAATCGATACAAATGTGAAATCGACTTAAAAGGAACAGGTATGGGAAGGATTAATGAAGCTTATGAAAGCCAAGGAATACAGAATATTAGCCACGATCACTTGATTGGTGCAATTAATGTGGGCGATGAGCTTGATGAGCTTGATGATCTTGGTGTTACTTTCAATAAACCATCTTTTTATCCAGACTATAGAGATAATGAGTTTATTGTGAACCAGAGACAAAAGATTGATGGACAGTGGTATGAATTAAAACATATTTATAGGGTTATCCTTGATGGTCAAGAAAGAAATCCTGATAGTTTTCTTTATTTCTTCGTCGGTTACACTTATGATTATGAAGATGATGATCAGTATCACAAAAAGTACGATCGAGCAATTGAAGTTTTTGTATTCACTACAAAAAATCTACGTCCCATCAAACCGGGCGTTTCTGCCATGACTCTTCATAATCCAATCAGAATTAGTCGGGCTGTACCTTTCCTCAACGATCATCCACATGGTTTTGCACTTTGGCCGAAAAAGCTGAGGCTTGCTTTGACGAGCCAATCAGGTTCTTTCCGTCCTCAACAACCTTTTTTCTTGCTGGCGCTTGAAGCTTTATTTATGGCAAATGAAGCTCAAAAAAATGATAATCTGGAGATTGTTGATATGAGTTTTGAGCCAGAGATTAAGGAACATTTTAACAACGGAAGATTCAGGTACAACTATATCGACAAGTATATTTTGAGCGTTGAATTTATTAAAAGATAATCGATAGTTCAATATCTACCGTAGGGGCAGGTTCACCCAGGTTTAGGAATCCCCACCATTCGATGAGTGAACCTGCCCCATACCCCTTTGTACCCTGGCGGGGGGCAGGTTTAGGAGAGCGATCTGTTTTGTTCTAGATCTTGGTGAACCCGCCCCTACAAAAATCGATTATTGGATTAGGCATACAATAATTGAGTAGGGGCAGGTTCTCCCAGATTTAGGAATCCCCACTATTCGATGAGTGAACTATCCCATCCCCCTTTGCTTGGATAGCATTGGATCGAGGGAGATCGAAATCATATACGATTACGATATCAAGCAGTACTCAGAATAGATTACACTGAAACCATCTAGATCCTTGTTACTGTCCCTGCTTAACTCTGAACTCATTGCTAGGGGTTCTCATTATGTCTCAGACCGCAACTAATCAAATTAATCGGGAAACCAACGTCGAGCTAGATGTTGAGCTTCGCAAAGTCTTTAAGGTGTTTGGCTCAGAAACGGCTGTCCGAGGCGTAAACTTGAACATTCAGTCTGGTGAATTTTTCAGTATCCTCGGACCCTCTGGGTGTGGAAAAACCACGACGTTAAGGCTCATTGCTGGCTTTGAAGTGCCCTCTGCTGGGGAATTGTTGCTTCAAGGGCAGTCCGTGAACCATGTTCCCCCTTACCGTCGTCCGGTTAATACCGTGTTCCAAAGTTATGCCCTGTTCGGACATATGAATGTCTGGGAGAACATTGCCTTTGGACTGCGGCTGAAAAAGCTGACGAAAGCCCAGATTGAAGACCGAGTAAAGGAAGCGCTACGCTTGGTGAAAATGGAGGCGTTTGCCCATCGCTTGCCGAAACAAATGTCAGGGGGACAACAACAGCGGGTTGCTCTGGCTAGAGCGTTGGTGAATCGACCGGCAGTTTTATTGTTGGATGAACCCTTGGGGGCGTTGGATCTGAAATTGCGCAAAGAGATGCAGGTGGAATTGTCGAATTTGCATCAAGAGTTAGGGCTGACGTTTGTGATGGTAACCCACGATCAGGAAGAGGCGCTTTCCCTTTCCGAGCGCATTGCTATCATGCGTGAGGGCAAAATTGAACAAATTGGCTCTCCGAGTGAAATCTATAATCTTCCTGCTACTCCGTTTGTAGCCGATTTTATTGGCGATACCAATTTATTCAAAGGTCGGAGCGCATCGAGTCAGGGGGGAACAGTTGAGGTACAAACGGATAAAGGGTTGAAGATTTGGGCCGCTTCGGATCTTAACGGTAGCACGGGAGTCGGCGATCGCCTAGTGGTCAGCGTGCGACCGGAGAAAATTCACCTCAGCGTGAGTCCCCCAGAGGGCGATCGCAATTGTTTTCAAGGCCGCATTAAGCATACGATGTTTATGGGAACCCATATTCAATGTGTGGTGGAATTGGTTTCTGGAGACCAAATTACCGTCTCCCAACCCGTTCGCGAAGGAGCTGCTTATTCTGAAGCTTTATCGAATCCCGAAACTCCTCTCTATGCCCATTGGCAGAGTTCAGATTGTTTGGCTCTCCATGAATAAAACTATCTACAATTTTATGGAACGAAGGGTTGCCCATGAGTCAACAGGATAAGCTCAATCGTCTTTTACACTCTCGCTCGCTTAACCGTCGCCACTTCTTGCAGGGGACAACAGCCGCCTTAGCCGGTTTAGGATTATCTTCCTGTGGTTGGACGTTAGCCGATGTGCAAACTCGCACAGTGGAAAGGGGAGACAGTAATCGGCTCTATATTTTTACTTGGGCAGGCTATACCGATGACGATTTGCTGGCTCAGTTTGAGCAGCAAACCGGGATTCAGGTAATCGCCGATGTGTTTGATTCTAATGAGGCGATGCTGGCTAAAATCTTAGCCGGTGGTGGTGGGGCGTATAGTATCATTTATCCCTCGGATTATATGGTGCTAAAAATGGTGGAGGATGATTTATTAACTCCCCTGGATCTCGGTCGCATCGAAGGATTAAATCAGCTTTTTGAAAATTATCAGAATCCCCCCTATGACCCTGGAAACGGTCATAGTATCCCCGTTAGTTGGGGAACAACGGGGTTAATTTATAATCGCCAAGCCTTAAATGGAGAACCGGAAAATTGGGAATATTTATGGCAGAATCAATCCCAATTGAGTCGCCAAGTGACAATGCTCAATGATGTGCGGGAAGTGATGGGGGCGACTCTGAAACATTTGGGCTATTCCTTAAATTCGCAAGATGCCCAGGAAATTGAAGAAGCCTATGAAGCGTTAGTGGAACTGAAACCGGCGATCGCCTCATTTACCTCCGATGCTTGGCGACCCCAGATTTTAACCGGCGATCTGAAAATTGCCATGGGTTATTCCGTGGATGCCAGTGAAATTATGGAAGAGGATGAAAACTTAGGCTATGTGATCCCTAAAAATGGCTCTTCTCTATGGACCGATACCTTAGTGATTCCCAAAACAGCCCCCAATCCAGATGGAGCCTATGCTTGGATTAATTTTATGCTGCAACCAACTGTCGCTGCTGAAATTACCAAGCGCCTTAGTTTTGCCACAGCTAACCGAGTCGCCTACGAACAATTACCAGAAGAGATCCAACAAGATGCTACCCTATTTCCCGATCCAGAGGTTTTAGCTAACTGTGAAAGCGTTTCACCCGTAAACGAGGATATTGCGCAACTCTATGACCGCTATTGGACTCGATTAACCAGTAGTTAAACCACAAAACGGGTTGCTCCTATTACCTATTCCCCATTCCCTCCCCCTTTACCCATTACCGCGCGAAGCACTTTATGTCTTCCACTGTTCCTTCTGAATCCCACTCAACTGAAATGCCGACTCCCAAACGCCGTTGGTCAACTTTGATTGGCCCCAGTGTTCTCCTAGGGCCTGCTGGTTTGTGGCTCTTGATGCTCTTAGTGCTACCGACTCTGGTGATTTTTGAGTTAAGTTTAGTGCCCAATATTCGACCCGGGGATGTGGTGAATCCTTCGGGATTGGAGAATTATTTGCAGGTGTTTCAACCGGTTTATCTGCAAGTGATTGGCCGATCGCTCTTTTTTGCGATCGGAACCACCATAATTTGTCTGCTCTTGGGTTTCCCCGTTGCCTACTGGATCGCCCTGAGTGCCCCCAAACGCTGGCAAAATTTAATCCTCTTGGGCTTTGTCCTTCCCCTCTGGACTTCTTCCCTGTTGCGCTCCTACGCCTGGATTACCATTCTCCGCCGTACAGGGGTATTCAATAGCATTATCACCAGCGTGGGACTGCCCCCCTTAACCATTCTCAATGAATGGCCCGCCGTTCTCATTGGCATGAGTTATAGCTTTTTGCCCTACATGGTCTTAATTCTCTATGCCGCACTAGAAAAGCTCGACAAACGGTTATTAGAAGCTTCTGCCGATTTGGGCGCAACGCCTATCGAAGGATTCTGGAAAATTACCGTTCCCCAAACCTTCCAAGGGATTGCAGCTGGGAGTTTATTGGTTTTTATTAGTAGTTTGGGCGATTTTGTCAATCCGGAACTGCTTGGAGGTGCATCCAGTATGACCGCTGCTCGCTTGATTTACAATCAGTTTCTGGGGGCGACTCAGAACTGGGGCTTTGGCTCCGCGCTCAGTATGGTGGTGATTTTAGCTGTGAGTTTGGCGATCGCCCTCCTCATCAAATACGGTGACCCCACACCCCAAGCCTAAAGCAGGAAGTTTTTCTAAACTTGATATGAATTCTTGAATTAATGTAAAGCACTCCGGATCGAAAAAAACAACTAAGAAGAAACACTTACAGCACTTTGCATTGCATGGGTGGACAATAGGTGTTCATCCCCCTTTCATGTCCCTCACTCATAGCGAAACGTGCTGTATGTTCGTGTTCTGAGTTCCAAACTTATGAAAATTCAAGACATCACTGACTCTACAACCTTATCTCCCGATCAAATTAAAGGAGATGCTGAGTTATAGCAAAGAAAGGGAGCGTTAGGACAGTATCTTAAAAGCTTCTATGATGGCATCATAAAGGGATTCACACTGGTTCTTGAGTTTTCCCACCTCCTTCTTCAGCCGCTCCCAAAAGTGTTCAATTTTATTCAAATCTGG
>NZ_JAGHZH010000125.1:0-7404 GCF_017746885.1 Roseofilum sp. SBFL
ACACATGGCTCTTACGCTCCCCTCTATCATAGGCCCCCACGGCTTTATGTCTTAGGTCTATACTATAAGCTGATGGCATCATCTCACGATCGCTAACTTCATCTTTCTATTATGTCCTAACTCTCCCTTTCACTGCTATAAATACCGATCTAGAGCTAGAGCTGTCAGTAGAACAACTACGGGTATGACGGTATAACTATGGCCTTGACGTTGGAAGTGGACGAAGGTGAGATAGAAGATGCTAGGAAAGCTCCACAGTAGAATGGCTTGAGTTCGCCAGTCGCGGATGGCAAGGGGAGGAATGGGGGAACGACGAGCCATGGCAAACCTCAGTAGGGGAATGGTAACAAATCCTAGAGTCATGACCAGGGTATAGAGCCATAACCGGAGATTGGAGATAATTTCTTGAAGGCTATCGCTATCTTTGAGATGGCTGTCTAACCAAATTTGGATGGCGCTAACATAGGCATCAAACCCACCAGAGAGAATGAGTCGGGGAATACCCCAGAGTGAAACCCCGATCGCCCCTGTACCCAAGGCTAAGATAATATCTGTTGCTCGATAACTTTTCTCTCGCCATCCCAAACCCGCAGCCACACTCCAGAGGGGGAATAGGAAAATGGGGGTATTGGGGCGAATACCGCCTGATAATCCTAACAGTAGAGCGGAAATCAGCAGAGCGCGGCGATCGCCCTTACGGCTATGATGACACGCGATCGCAATCAGAATCACCCAAGCCAGTTCTAGGGTGTAGGATAATCCCACCTCGCTATAAAACCAAATTAGGGGACTCGATAGCATCAAGAAAGCCGCGATCCATCCTACTGTGCGGTTAAACCATAGGTTTCCTAAAACATAAATGGCGCATGTGGCGATCGCCATGGCAATAATATTCACCATCACTAAACTTTGATTGGCATCTTGCAACAAGAAGTTAAGCAGCCGAGCCGATAAGATTAGGACAATAAACGTACCGGGAGCATGGGGTTGATGGCGTTCGAGATCGAACTCTTCCATCGCCCAAGCAAAGTTAACGCTATCGTGTTCATAGAGGATTTGACTTTGGAAGGGTAAGCGAGTGGCGATCGCCAGTAGAAATAGTACCACTAACGGCCAGCGATGTTGCAGAAAACGAGCCATGGTTTTGCTGGAATGGAGAAAGTTTGAGATTCATCCATCTTCTCATTTGCTGGGTATCAGAAGCTCCATTTCGGAAAGAAACCTGGCTTCTGGCGATCGCTTGACTATTCTAGCTTTCACCAAACCAGTCTTCATCCAAGACTTGAGATAAACTCATTTCGGCATCTTCGGGTAAATCAAAGAGCTTCGAGACCGATTTGAGTGCAACTGGATAGGCCTTATAATATAGGAGCGGTAGCTGCGATCGTAGGCTGGGACTATCTTCGAGACGATCTTCAATTTGGGCCCGGAAATTAACGATTTCTGCTGACCAATGATTGCTACAGCGCTCTTTTTCCGCTTGCCAATATTTCAGTTTCAGCAAATGTTCTAAAAGCCGAGTGAGTAAACTGATAACCGCTCGTTTATCATTTTTTCCCATGCTTTCCAGCTCTTCAATCAGATTATCCCAATCGATTTCATGAAAGTCTCGATTTCGTAAAGCTTCCACAGTTTCTTGTATCCATTGATGATAATCTCGATCATACAAAAATCTGGCGACCATCAGTTCATTCTCCATACAGCCCAGCCTTATTTTATCTTTTTGCAGTGCCCAAGCTCTCCCCATCCCCCCATCCCTTGATTAAGATGGTGAATGGTAGTCTATGGTGAAAGGTCATGGAAGTTGGTTTAGAGGCTCGGTTGAGCGATCGCCGCTTAGAAGCAACACAAACCAGTCAGCAACGGCAGTTATCGATGTCGATATCGGCGAAAGAGCCAGAAACGGGATCGGAGAACCTGCGGTTAAATTTGTGTTTAATTCTCGATCGTAGTGGCTCGATGGCCGGTCAACCCTTGAAAATAGTGAAACATGCAGCCACTAAAGTGATTGAGCGTTTACAACAGGGCGATCGCCTCTCAGTAATTGCATTTAATCATCATGCTGAAGTCTTAATTGACAATCAGATCGTCGATGAACGCAAGCCACTGATCCAACTCATCGATCGCCTAGAAGCGGATGGGGGAACCTCCATTGATGAAGGGATGCGTTTAGGAATTGAAGAAATTGCCAAAGGGAAGCAGGATGCAGTTTCCCAGGTTTTTCTGCTTACAGATGGGGAAAATGAACATGGGGATAACGATCGCTGTTTCAAGTTAGCCAACTTAGCAACTGAGTATAAATTAACCATTAACACCCTCGGATTTGGGGCCCATTGGAATCAGGATGTATTAGAAAAGTTAGCCGATGCGGGCGGCGGAACTTTGTCCTATATTGAACACCCAGAAGAAGCCATTACTGCTTTTTCTCGATTATTTGATCGGGTGCAGTCCGTCGGATTAACCAATGCCTTTCTAACATTATCTTTCAATCCGGGGGTACGCTTGGCGGAACTTAAACCGATTGCCCAAGTGTCGCCCGATACCATCGAATTGCCCGTACAGACAGAGGGAGATACCATTCAGGTACGGTTAGGGGATTTAATGAAGGATCAGCCGAGAGTCGTGTTGGCGAATGTATATATGGGTCAATTACCTCTAGGGGAACAGGCGATCGCCACAGTAAAAGTAATTTATGATAATCCTGCATTAGGTCAAGAAGGCTTAGAGTCTGCATCAGTGGAAGTTTCGGCGACAGTGACAGAAGAGTATCAAGCGCAAACCGATCCCCAAGTGCAGTCCCACATGCTCACCCTAGCCAAATATCGGCAAACCCAAATTGCGGAAACCAAGTTAAAACAAGGCGATCGCCAGGGAGCCGCTACCTTGTTACAAACCGCAGCAAAAACCGCTTTGCAACTCGGCGATCAAAATGCTGCCACCATCCTCCAAGAAAGTGCCACCCGTCTCCAAGCTGGGGATGAACTCTCCGAGCAAGAGCGCAAGAAAACCCGAATTGCCTCTAAAACCCGCTTAGGATAAACACTCAGGAGTAATTGATACGATCATAATGGTTCTATTGTAGGAGTGGGCTTCAAACCCGCCCCTTGACATCCAAGACAGTATCTACTACTTGTCGACCAGTTTCAGTTTCCCGTTTGATTTGTTGTAGTTCGGTATCGAGAAATTCAAAACCCCGTTGCCAGTTGATATCAGCAGCAATTTTGGGGAAGAAGAATTCTAGGAAGTCGCGAAAGTAGACGGAGATGGCTTCTTTCCAGGGGGAGTCATCATCAGTCATTTCAATTCAAGATCTATAAATTATCATATTAAATCCGGTTAAAGATTTGTCATTGCAACCGGAGGGAAGCAATCGCCAGGACTCGGAGATGATTGAGATTGCTTCATTGCGCTGACGCGACCTTCGCAATGACATAGTGTAACTGATTATTCGGATTTGATATCAGAATTAAAACTTGTTTTCCAATCCTCCAATGTGCGGGGAATTTGCTGCACTTGAGGACGGAAAGAAGGGGGTAAACTGTGCCAGGCTTCCCAGAGGGTGGGGACACCTAAACCGATTTCTGAGAGTAGTTTCTGTTGAGAAAAAACGGTTTCGGCTTCTCCTTCGAGGATGAGTTTGCCTTGGTTGAGAATGATAAACCAGTCCGCCCATTGATAGGCAAAATCTAGGTTATGGGTGGCGATCGCGATTGTCGTTCCCTTTTGTTCGATTTTGTGTAACTCTTGGAGTAAGGTTTGCAGTTGTTGCGGGTCTAAATAGGCAGTGGGTTCGTCAAGCAACAGCAGTTTGGGCTGCAAGACCATCACTCCAGCTAGGGCAACCCGGCGCTTTTGTCCTAAACTGAGGTGGTGGAGGGGAGTGTGGGCAATTTCAGTCAGTTGGAAATCGGCGATCGCCTGTTCGACGCGGTAGCGAATTTCGGGCTTGGATAACTTTAAGTTACACAGTCCATAGGAAAGGTCTTCTGCTACCGTTCCTGCGACTAATTGATGCTCTGGATTTTGAAAGGCTAATCCCACATTCTGCCGCCATTGTTTCAAGGTTTGGCGCTGATAATCTAAGGGGTTACCTTGCCAGAATATCGTTCCTCGGTCTACGGGATATAATCCTGTCATCAGTAAAAATAAGGTGGATTTTCCGGAGCCATTGTGCCCTAAAATCACGGTTCTCTGATGGGGTTGAATCTTGAGACTCAGTTGCTCAAATACTCCATGAGAGTGTCCTGAGTAGTAATAGCTCACGTTCCTGAGTTCGAGCAAATTAGGGTTATCCATGTGCTATTCCTGACAGTTCTAGAGACAGCAATAGGACAAATCCGAGGAGGGCTTCCCATTCGTAACGGGGCGATCGCTCATACCGCTTCATTGACAACACTGTAAATTTATGCTCAAATCCCCGTGCAGTCGCCCCTAAAGAAAAGTGATGATAATCCGTTAACGTTCGATGTAACAATTGCCGAATCAACAAACTGATGCTGCGCAAACTTTGGGCAAAATTGCCATATCCTCCCCGCGCTTTTTGTCCCAGTCGCAGGTCAGAAACGGTCTTTTGCAGCACCCAAATGAGCCGATACATCAGTAAAATCAACTCTAACAAAAGTTCCGGAAAACGCCACTGACGCAATACTTGAACTATCTCCACCATTGGAACCGTGAGCATCAAGAAAAAGAAACACGATAGACAAGCAACTGCCCGTAAAATCAGCCGCATAAACAAATCCAAGACCGTTTGCGAAATTGACCAATACAGAGATCCGGTTGACCAACCAATCAGGAGTCCAGGAATCTCTAAATGACCACTCTCTACGGTCTGCACATCAATTAAAAATGCCAAGGAACTCATCAACACAAACGTATAGCCCCCCAGAAGTAATTTCAGATAAAACTTCATCGGGATTTTAGCGTATCCAATTATCCAAACCGCCATCCATAAACTGAGAGCAATTTGCGTCAGAGGTTGACTCACCAAAGCCAACCCCAACATGAGCAAAGAAAACCCCAGTTTTTGACTCGGAGGTAACCGATTTAAACCATTTTGATACGCCCAAGTATCAGTCGGTAGCGTCATTTTCCTCAGAAGGATGCGACTGAGAACGTCCCTGATACCATCCGATTCCGTATCCGATAATTCCTGCGCCTAAAGCCGCTTGCAGAGCAAATAATAAGCTCTCTGTTTCGCCCCCCGGCGGTTCTAACATGGGTTCAAACCAGGGTTCATATTGGGGATTCACTTCCGTAATGACTTCCTCGGCTTGCCCGTCGGCTCCCCCAAATTCACTATCTTTAATCGTTATTAAGGGAAAGACGGTTAGCCCAATAATCACTAATAGTAACAGACCGTTTGGCCATTGATTTTGCTGTGTTTTCATACCTGTTCAGATTTCATTAACTTCAAAAGTTTTAATTCCGGTTGAGAATAGGACAGTAAGCTATTCCAAACCATGACGGTTAAGAGTCCTTCAATAATGGCTAGGGGGATTTGAGTCACGGCAAAAATGCCCGCAAACTTCAGAAAAGCGACCCAAATGCCTCCATTTTCCACGGGAAAGGCTAAGGCTAATTGTAAGGAAGTGACGACATAAGTGGCTAAGTTTCCCAACCCCGCTGCCAGAAAAACAGCTAGGGTTTGCCGTTGACTGATCGACATGACTAAGCGATAAATCCCAAAAGCGACAAATGGCCCAATCACAGCCATAGAAAAGGCGTTTGCACCTAAGGTAGTGATGCCTCCATGGGCTAAAAGTACGGCTTGAAATAAGAGAACTAGAGTTCCCAAAACGGTCATCGTTGATGGGCCAAATAATACTGCTCCTAAGCCGGTTCCGGTGGGATGGGAAGAACTGCCTGTCACGGAGGGAATTTTGAGCGCCGAAAGTACAAAAGCAAAGGCTCCAGACAAGGCGAGGAGGAGTTTCAGTTCGGGATTTTTTTGTACGGTTTGGTTAATGCGATAGAGTCCTAAACCAAAGAAGGGCAGAAAAACAACCCACCAAAAAATAACCCAAGGTAGAGGCAAAAATCCTTCCATAATATGCATCGCTTGGGCAGGTGCGGGGAGGAGTGATAATACGAGGGTAAAACTGAAGGCGAGAAAACCAGCCATCAGTCGAAAAAGAAGCTTGCGATCGTTCATAGACTATAGCGCATCGCGCTGGTAATGGGTAATGGGTAATCAGCAACAATAATTGTTGAGAGCGAACTTCAGTTTCTAGTTCACACAATGCAGCAAGATACCCCTAACTTTTGCTATCGCCTTCCTTTGTTAAGGGGGATTGGGGGTATCGATAAAGTGACTAGAAACAATAAACTTGTGACATGATTCTGTACCTCGCAGAATGGTGATTAAAGAGATTTACTTGGGCGGGCATCCTGACTTAGAGATGATTTAGATGTTTGTCATCTCTTTACAGTTGCGGGACAGTGTTGGATTTGCACCAAGCTTTCCCCGTTACCTCTGATGGCTGCTCCCCATCAGAACCGAAGCACCGGCAATCATACCATACAGTAGGGGCAAAAATTTCTGCGCCTGTAACCTATTTCATCAATATGTCACATTCTGTAAAATAAGAGCGTATGTATAAAGAAAAAGTAAAGCCTATAGCTAGCAAGCTTTGTAACAGGTTTTTTCTGGTTTTGGCTTACTATCTCTTCATCTGGGCTTGAAATCATCTAATCGCAGTGGATGGGTAATTCTTAAGGTTTACTTTACAAATAGGCTCTAAGGGTGGTGTGGAATTTATTGGGCGCTCGCTCTTCCCGTTATCTGAGAGAGGATAGAGTAACATTCTCGACTTCCATTCTCAGAAATGACCTGAAATTGTTCAGGCATCAAAATTACGTTGGTATATTGAAATCCTCCAACTAAATCTACATTGGGTAGAGCAATATCTACAGCATAACCTTCAGAGTTTTCATAGCATTCAACAATCACACCTTCGGTATTTTTGGGGATAACTACACTATTAAAATCAGAGTTAATAGGGGTTAGGGTTGTGATTTTATCGTAGAGTTTAGCTTTCATTATCGATAATTTCTTCTGGATAGACTTCTAGCCAATTGGTAATTAACCGAGGATTGGATTCTTCGCGATCGAGTTGCCAGCTAGTAACCAAATCTCCTTCCTTTCTATTCGGCCCTTGAATCTTAATTCTTTTTTGGAATCTAGACCCCCAGGGAGTGGTTTGTCCAGGAACCGATGGTGTAATAGCAAACTGTTGGCACAGCTGGGTAATGACATTTTGTGATTAGGGGTCGAGATGGATGTTACCATCCACCCCTCCCATTCAGAACCGTGCATGAGACTTTCACCTCGCACGGCTCCTGGCAAAATCAGTCCTTGTCATGGATACGGTTGAGACTTCCGTCACTGGCAGTCTTTTTATC
>NZ_JAGHZH010000126.1:0-6236 GCF_017746885.1 Roseofilum sp. SBFL
AATATTTACAAAAACATCGCTGCTTGATTATATTGGATGACATCCACAACTTATGTTGTCCTGGAGAACTGGCAGGAAAATATAAACCCGGTTACGAACCGTATAAATCCTTCTTCCGGAAAATCAGAACTTTACCCCATCAAAGCTGCTTAATTCTCGTCGGTTGGGAACACCCTAGAGACTGTCTTTCTCTGAACAAGCACTCCTCTGGGGTTCGCACAATGCAGTTAAAGGGTTTAGATCCGTTATCAACGGAAGCTCTGCTCAGGGAGATTGAGCTAGAGAATAGAGAACAGTGGCAAATGTTGAATCTCTATGAAGGTAATCCCTTCTGGCTGAAAAGTGTGGTTTTTCAGATTCAAGAACTAGAGATTGAGCCAACGAATATATCATCCGAATACAGCTTATTATTGCCCGAAAATGTGAAGGATAATTTACAGGAACAATTCGATCGATTATCCCCCCAAGAACAGCAATTTCTTCATCTGTTAGTGCAAGCTGAGGAACCGGTTAACTTAGGGCAGTTGCTGCAAAATCAGACGATTGAAGCCTCCAACTCGATCAATGCGCTCCATTCTTTGTGCGATCGCTCTTTAGTTGAACGGAAAGATAAGCGCTATAGTCTTTCACCTGTGATTAAGCAGGCAGTTATAGCTGAAAAGCCAGGTAGTGCATCAGCATAACATTCAGAGATTTAGTCGTTAAACTGGTTTAAAATAAATTGTAATTTAGGTAATATATCAGGTAAATTCACTTGAACGACGTTCCAAAGAATTTCAAAATCTAGATCATCATAATCATGGATAACCACATCTCGTAGTCCAGCCATTTCTCGCCAAGGAATTATTGGATATTTTTGACGAAACTCAGTAGATAGTCGTTTGGTTGCTTCTCCAATAATAATGATTCTATATAAAATAGCTGCCTGGTTTTGATCGTCTTGTTGAAAGTCTTCTGGTGTGGTATCTTGAACATACCTGAGAATTTGCTCAGTAGCTGTAAGAATATCGATTAATGCTTGTTTATTCTTGGACATAGATAACCTCTGCCGAATTGAGGATATTCTGGCGACGGAGCATATTCGGACTATTGATAATACTTTTTCGCGTGATCAGATCGACAGGGCGATTAAAAAGAGTAGAGAGTTGTTCTCGCATTTGGATAAATTCTAAACCCCAAGAGTGATTGGATTTAAAGGTGACTAAAATATCTACGTCACTATCAGCATTAAAGTCATCCCGGAGAATGGAACCAAATAATGCCAGTTCGATGATAGACCAACGTTGGCAAAACTCTGTCAGGTGTTCCGGGGTAGTTCCTAGGCGCTCATAAATTGGGCTATAATGCTCTGCATTGCTGGCGCAGCTCATTTGGGTAGTCATATGGGACAGTCGTTATATAACTCATTAGGGGTCGAGAGAGATGTTACCATCTCCCCCTCCCATTCAAAACCGGATATGAGACTGCCAGTCCTACGTTTCAAGGATTTCCTTCCACTTTTGGACTGAACGAATATGATGTGGAGGAATGGCAAGCAGATATCCAGCATTTTAGATCTAAGGGATGGTTGTAGGAGGATGATCGTTGTTAGTGATACATCATCTTTAAATGGGTTGGCCATTATTGATTATCTTCCCTTGCTCCAACAGCTTTACGGACAAGTCTTGATTCCTCCCGCAGTTGCTGCTGAACTAGAGCGAGGTAGTCAGGAAGATACACGCATTGCAATTGCGTTATCCCTAGATTGGATTGGATCGAGATTTATCAACCTAGTAATCAACCCCTGATTGAAGAGCTGCAAAATCAGTATCATTTAGACTTAGGAGAGTCGGAAGCGATCGCTTTAGCTTTAGAATTGAACGTAGACGAGCTATTAATTGATGAACGTCTCGGACGTAGGGAAGCTTTACGTTTAGGTTTATCAATTACCGGGTTATTAGGAATTTTGCTGGTATCAAAGCATCGGGGATGGGTATCAGAAATTCGACCCATTATCGATCGCCTGATTAACGAAGCAAATTTTCGCATCAGTGATGCTTTATATCAAGAAGTCCTAGGGACTGCGGGTGAAAAGGAGAGCTAGGATACCCAAAGTCTGTTACAATCTGTAAAGAAACTGTTAAGGATATTTAGGACGTTCGATGCGTGTTGCCATTGTTGGGGCAGGTTTAGCTGGCTTATCTACTGCCGTTGAATTGGTTGATGCTGGTCATCAGGTGGAAATATTTGAATCCCGCGCCTTTGTGGGTGGAAAGGTTGGCAGTTGGGTGGATGCGGACGGCAATCATGTTGAAATGGGATTGCATGTGTTTTTCGGCTGCTATTACAATTTGTTTGCTTTGATGCGGAAGGTGGGTGCGTTTGAGAATCTGCGTTTAAAGGAACATACCCATACGTTCATCAACCGGGGGGGAATGACGGGGGCGTTGGATTTCCGGTTTCCGGTAGGTGCGCCGTTTAATGGTTTGAAGGCTTTTTTCACTACATCCCAATTGTCGGTTCAGGATAAGGCGATGAATGCGATCGCCTTAGCAACCAGTCCTATTGTACGCGGTTTGGTAGATTTTGATGGAGCGATGAGGACGATTCGCAACCTGGATTCTATCAGTTTTGCCGATTGGTTTCGTAAACAGGGCGGCTCGAATGGTTCCCTGAAACGGATGTGGAACCCCATTGCCTATGCTTTAGGATTTATTGATACAGAAAATATTTCGGCTCGCTGTATGCTCACTATCTTCCAATTTTTCGCAGCGAAAACGGAAGCTTCAGTGCTAAGAATGTTGGAAGGTTCGCCCCATGAATATCTACATAAACCGATTTTGAACTATTTAGAAGAACGGGGGACAAAAATCTATACCCGTCGCCGGGTGAGAGACATTCAATTCACAGAAAATAAGGGGAAAACTGAGGTCACTGGGTTAGTGATTGCCGATGGAGAAAGGGAAGAAACAATTACGGCTGATGCCTATGTTTGTGCCTGTGATGTGCCGGGAATTCAAAAGCTTTTACCCTCAGATTGGCGTAAGTGGCCGGAGTTCGATAATATCTATAAGTTGGATACGGTTCCAGTGGCTACGGTGCAATTGCGCTTTGATGGTTGGGTGACGGAATTGAATGATGAACAGCAACGCACGCAATTAGAAAAAGCGGCCGGAATTGATAATTTATTGTATACGGCGGATGCTGATTTTTCCTGTTTTGCTGATTTAGCTCTAGCAAGTCCCGGAGATTATTATCGGGAAGGACAAGGTTCGCTGTTACAGTTGGTGCTAACGCCGGGCGATCCTTTTATTCGGGAAAGTAATGAGGCGATCGCCAATCATGTCCTCAAACAAGTACAAGATCTCTTCCCCTCTTCCCGCAATCTGAAGATGACCTGGTATTCTGTGGTTAAACTGGCCCAATCTTTGTATCGGGAAGCACCGGGAATGGACCCCTATCGTCCAGCGCAGAAAACTCCGATTCCAAACTTTTTCCTGGCTGGAAGTTATACCCAGCAAGATTATATCGATAGCATGGAAGGTGCAACCCTTTCAGGAAGACAAGCGGCTCAGGCTATTTTGGCTTAACGTGGTTTATCTCACTTGACCCTGATAATCTGCGATACAGAGCTTTGCGCTCTCCATGGGGGAATGGTAGATTCAACCATAGGTTGAATCTACTGAGTGAGCTATTTTGGTTATCTTTAAAATCTGCCATTCGATGTATCGCATATCAGGGGAAATTACTGTATCAATGTCTCCATTTTTTCAGTTGTCCGTATCTCCATGTCTCCCTACTCCCCACTCCTCCTTCCTACTCTCCATCAATATCCGGAGATAGAGCAAAATTTACGAATAAGGAAGGGAGATTATTCAGTTAATTCCCCATTTGCCGATCGGATGGGTTGGGTTAAACCAGTAAACGGAGACAGCAAACCATGACCAATAGCCCTAAATCTTTAAGTGTTGAAGCCTGTGCCATTTTGGGAATTTCCCCGAAAGAGTTGCGATCGCTCCTGAGTCAAATCGAAGCTCAACTCCACCATTCTGAGGTCTATCGTCGCACTCTGAAAAGTCTCCAAGATCAATTCGGAGAAGGAGTTGATGGTCTACAAATGTTGATTAAAGCCATGGGACGAGAAGCAATTCAGATCTCGTTGCAACACTTTATTCGTCAATATCAACACCAGTCTTGTGAACCGGTGCGTCCCTCAGCAGCGATCGCTCCTGTAACTAGCCCGAAGAGTAGCGCTCAACTGAGTCCAACCCGTGGGGTAAGTCATCAAAAGACCAGTTCTGTTGATTCAGGTATAGTTCCATCAGTCAAAGCCCCTGTATCTCGCCCCCAGAAACTCTCTAAAGCACAGTTAGCACAACAAAAGATACAACAAGAGCGGGAAGCTGGTTGGAAACAAATTGGCGAGCAACTGCAACAAGCGCGTTTAGGGCGCGCTCTCTCCCTCGATCAGCTCCATGCCTTAACCCGTATCCCTATCCATGAACTTAAAGCACTAGAAGCCGGTGATTTTGAGCATCTACCTGAAGAAATTTACCTGCATGGTTTTGTCCGTCGCCTCAGTATTGTCCTTGGTTTAGACAGTCAACGTCTCCTTTCCAGTCTCCCAGAACCCGATCTGACCCATTCCGTAGTTCCGTCTTGGTCTTCTCTTTATACCCAAAAAAGCAAGGGATTTTACTTACAACCTGCTCATCTATATTTAGGGTATACCGCATTAATGGCTGGTGCTGTTGGAGGACTCGCTTGGTTATACGGTGATGCACCCTCTGGTGCAGCCCAGGAACAATCTCCTGAAGCCCCACAACTCTCTGTTCCTGAATCTGAGAAAAAGTCTTATACTGCCGATTCCCTATCTAACTCCGATATTCCCTCACCTGAAGTGGTCAGCGATCCACAAGGATAAGGAATAGGGAACTAGACAACCAATTTCCTTAAAATGGCAGTGGCAATGGCTTCTGGAGGTAAAACCTGATGCGTGGCACCGAGGGCGATCGCCTCTTTGGGCATCCCAAACACCACACAACTGGCTTCATTTTGGGCTAAAGTGAAGCCTCCAGCCTGAAAAATAGACAACAGACCATCGGCTCCATCCCGTCCCATTCCGGTCAGTAACACGCCAATACTACGATTTCTATAATATTGAGCTACTGAATTAAAGGTTACTGTAATTGAGGGACAATGCCCTCCACCTCCGATGGTGCGACTGTAGACAAAACAGCCCATCCGATCGAAGATCAGATGGGAACGTTCTGGGGAAAAATAGATGTGGCCAGGTTGGGGGCGATCGCCTGCTCGGGCAACGCTCACGGGAAGAGAACAGCGATTGGAGAGCCAGTCAATAAACCCTTGTAAAAAACCTTCACTAATATGTTGCACACAAATCACTGGAACAGGGAGATTGGCCGGAAATTGACTTAAAATTTGCTCTAATACTTGCGGGCCACCGGTTGAAGCTCCTAGGGCAATGAGTCCCAGATGGGTCGTTCTAAACGGCAGTTTAGGACGGGAAAACCGAGGGGGAGGAGTAGAAAAAACCACAGATTGGGTTGGGGTGACAGGGACAGAAGCACTCACCGGTTGTGGAGAGCGTTTACGGTTCGTAAATACAGACACTCCTGCTAAGATTTTCACCTTATTAATTAAAGCTTGTTGAATGCGATCGGAGTCTACCCCTAGTCCCCCTTCCGGTTTAGGAAAAACATCCACTGCTCCTGCTTCTAAAACTTTGAATACTTGATGGGTATCGTGTTCGCGCACCGAAGAACTAATGACTAAAATCGGTTTAGGGCGAGTAGACATGATTTCTTCAGTTAAGGTTAACCCATCCATTTCTGGCATGTGTAAGTCCGTACAAATGACTTGGGGATCAACTTTAGGAATGAGGGCGATCGCCTCTTTTCCAGTACGAGCTGTACCTACTACCTCAATATCTGGAGAGGCGTTGAGCATCCGCTTGAGGATGGTCAGGGCAATGGGAGAATCTTCAACAATAATGACTCGAATCGGCATTCAAAGTTACTCCAACAGGGGGAATTTAGGGAAACTTTGTAGAGGAGATGGAGAGTAGGCAGTGGAGAGTAGGGAATAGGGCAAAAGTCTCAAGGGGTGACAAGGAGGCTCAATGGTAGAGAGAGTGGTGGGTTGAGGAGGCGATCGGTAAAAGAGTAAAGTGGTCGTGTAGAGACCACAAAAATATAAAAATGCTTCCTCAATTGTACCAGAAAATCCTCGAACCT
>NZ_JAGHZH010000009.1:0-8794 GCF_017746885.1 Roseofilum sp. SBFL
AGTTTTTCCGGATTGGCAATTACTCTCATCACTTCACCCATTGCTGCACCGTGTCAATCAATTTCAATACTTTTTTTCGTCAGCATAAATCCCTTCACTTAATTCTCACTTGATTCGGCAGAGTGACAAAAGAGGGGTATGTTAGATGCGGCCAAAGAAGCCTGTGGCTTTACTCAAGGCAAAACGAGAGCGTCTTTAGATAGCGATAGAATGCTGACGTTATCCTTAATTAAGCTGATTGAGATTATTGGCGAAGCAGCATCTAGAGTTTCAAAGGAAAAGCAAGCTGAGTTATCTGAGTTGCCTTGGAGTCAAATCATTAGCATGAGAAACAGATTGATTCATGCTTATTTTGATATCGATCTAGATATTCTTTGGCAAACTGTGTATGAAGATTTAAACCCACTGATTACGGAATTAGAAAAAGAGATTGATTAATTTGTGACTATTACCTATTACCGATTTTTCAATTGATTTAATCGCTCGATCGCGTCTCCCAAGGCAGAAGTTAAATTCTGGCGAGTTTGGGTATGTTGCTCCTTTTCAGTTTGCAGAGCTTGGGATAGGCTGTTGACCGTTTGCAAGAGTCGATCGCGCTCTTGTACGATCTCTACTAACTTAGCCTTCATCTCCTCCACAGACTCAAGCTTCTCTACCTCCTCTTCCACGGGGGCAACTTCCCCCGATAACTGGGGTTGGGGTTGCTGCAAACTCTGCAACTGACCTTTAAGCCGTTTGATTTTTTGCCCGGCTAGTTTGGTATCATTTCGGCGTTGTTGAGCCTCCGTTTGATACAAGCGCTGCCAATTGGCAGCACTCGCATAGGCCCGATCGCACTCTTGTTGCAGATCCCTCATTTGCTCTTGCAATTGACGAATTTGCTCTAACCACTGTCGGATATCATCAGCCATAGAACCATTCAATTAACGTGGGGGGAGCTGGTAACACAATCATCACTAAAATCACCAAAGCCAATAATCCCAAGAAATCCCGCACATTATCCAATTCTGTCACATCATTTAACGCCGGTTCATCGGCGATCGGCATTAACAATAAAAAGATCGCCCACCAGAGGAACTCCTGATGCAAAAATGCCAAAATCAGCACCAATAACCGAGAGATCTGACCAATAGCGACGGCTGTTCGTTGACCAAACATGGCATGAACCACATGGCCACCATCCAACTGACCCACGGGAACTAAATTCAAGGCTGTAATCACTAAACCCAAAAAGCCAGCCACGGCTACTGGATGCAAATTCACCGCCATATCGGTCGTTAACTGATTTCCCAGGGCAATTTTACTGAGGATAGCTAACAGCACCGTCGCTTTAGGATTGAGAGAATCAAAATTAAACATGCTGGTATTTTCCGAGGCAGAAATCACATCGGACTGGGACAACCCCCACATAAAAATGGGAATCGTGACCATCAAACCCGCCAAGGGGCCAGCAATTCCCACATCGAACAGAGCCTTACGATGGGGTATGGGGGAGCGAATTTGGATAAAGGCTCCAAAGGTTCCTAGGAAAAAAGGAATGGGGATAAAATAGGGCAGAGTCGCCTTAATTTTGTATCGACGAGCCATGAGATAATGGCCCAACTCATGGATACCCAAAATGGTCATGAGGGCGATCGCATAAGGCAAGCCGGGAGCCAAAAGACTGGGATTTTCCAGCAATAAATTGGGATTCTCTTCGACTTCTGGGGACACGAGATCGGAAAAAGCCAGAGTTCCCATGAGTGTGGTGGTTAAGATGGTTAGAGCCAACAATCCTAAAGCCATCATCGGTCGAGTCAGACGAGGTTGGGGAGATTTCGCCTGAAACTGGGGATTGGGAATTAAGACAAAAAACGGCTTATCTTCAAACCCTTCTTGAAACACAATCAAAAAGCGATCGCCAAAGTGAGCCTCGATTTTCTCCCGCACTGTCTTATAGGCTACGTCTGAAGAGGTACGCAACTGACCGCGACAAACCACCACCTGTCCCTTACATTCCGTCTCATGGAGAGCATAGGCAGACCACGGAAAACACTGTTCCAATTGGCGCTGTTCTTCCACGGTCAAGGCAGGGGGAGGGGCAACCTTGGACTCCTGCTCTGACTCAGCAGTCTCCCGATTCGGTGGCGAAGACCGGCCGACCTGAATCAGATACAAATACAACAGAGAAGAAAAAACAAACAAGGCAATCATCACCCCCAAAGGCGGCGCTCGATCTTCCCCTTGAACCCATATCCACACTGTCCAGGCCAAAGCCGGAGTCATCATCACCAACCACAAGATCCACACCGGAGTGCTTGTGCTGCTGGCCACACCACGCTGCACAATAAAATAAGTGATCAGTCCAAGCAACAATAGAAATAACAAAGTCATGGCATCTTTAAATCATGCAAATCCCAAGGAGCAGAGCCAGCCTCCAAAACAACCTAGAGTTATTTTAGAAAACCGATTTGCCTTTCCCCCCAATCGAGAGATCTTGGGCGCAACCTCCTATTTTATTGTAGGCAACTCAGCGAATATCCTCATTGACTGTCCCGCTTGGAATCAGACAAACCAAGACTTCTTACAAAACCAAGGAGGAGTAAAGTTCCTGTTTTTGACCCATCGGGGAGCGATCGCCAAAGTTCGTGAAATTCAACAAACGTTTAACTGTGAAGTTATCATCCAAGAACAGGAGGCTTATCTTTTACCCAATTTGAGTGTAACCCCATTCCAGCACGAATTAACGTTTTCTGACGAACAAATCCAAGCCTTATGGACTCCGGGCCATTCTCCCGGATCGTCGTGTCTCTACGATCCGGCCCTAGGGGGAATCTTATTTACCGGTCGCCATCTACTCCCCAATGCACAAGGCTATCCCACCCCCCTACGCACGAGCAAAACTTTCCACTGGAAGCGACAATTAGCCAGCGTCGAACGGTTGTTAGATCTATTCAAAGATAAACCCCTAGAATATATCTGCCCCGGAGCGAATACCGGCTTACTGCGCGGTCAAGGAGTCATTCGAGGATGGGGAGATAGGGGGATGAGGGAGGACACAGGGACACGGGGGCACTGAGACACGGAGATCGCTTGTTGCCTATTGCCTATGGCCTTGCCCCCATTCCCCATTCCCCAGTTACACTAAAATTATCCACTAATCTATTTTTGGGCGATCGCACCACCCGATCTGACGCTATGAACAGTTCTCAATTCAAAACTATGGCTCAAACCTTCAAACGCAAAGGAATGTCCCTGGGCGCGACTTTGGCCCTGAGCAGTTCCTTACTGTTCACCTGGAGCCTCTTAAATCGTCCAGTCCAGGCTCAGTCCCAGCAGCTCAGTTATACCCAATTGTTGGAAAAAATTGAAGCGGGAGAAGTAGAGTTTGTAGAAATTGACCCCACGAAGAACCGCGCTCAAGTGACCTTAGACGGATCGCAAACCAAACAAGAGGTCATCATTTTTGAGCGTAATCCTGAATTGATTGAAGAACTCAAGGCCAATAAGGTGAAGTTTGGGGAACAAGCCAGCGCGGATAATCGCATGGTGGTCAGTAGTGTAGCCAATTTGTTATTAATCCTGTTGGTGGTAATCGGATTAATGATGATCGTTAAGCGCTCTTCCCAGTCGGCGGGCAACGCGTTAAACTTCGGCAAATCTAAGGCCAAATTCCAGATGGAAGCCAAAACTGGAGTGGTGTTTAATGATGTTGCTGGAGTGGAGGAAGCTAAGGAAGAGTTACAAGAAGTCGTCACCTTCTTAAAACAACCGGAGCGGTTTACAGCCATTGGCGCGAAAATTCCTAGAGGAGTGTTATTAGTCGGACCTCCTGGAACCGGGAAAACCCTGATAGCAAAGGCGATCGCGGGTGAAGCCGGGGTTCCCTTTTTCAGCATTTCCGGTTCCGAGTTCGTGGAGATGTTTGTCGGTGTGGGCGCTTCGCGGGTAAGGGATTTGTTTAAGAAAGCCAAGGAAAATGCCCCCTGTTTAGTCTTTATCGATGAAATTGATGCCGTTGGTCGTCAACGGGGTGCAGGTATTGGTGGGGGTAATGATGAACGGGAACAAACCCTCAACCAATTGTTGACAGAAATGGATGGGTTTGAAGGCAACAGTGGCATTATCATCATTGCCGCTACGAACCGCCCGGATGTGCTGGATCAAGCTCTTTTGCGTCCCGGTAGGTTTGACCGCCAAGTAATGGTTGGTTTGCCCACGTATAAAGGCCGATTAGGGATTTTAGAGGTTCATGCTCGCGATAAGAAAGTTTCGGCTGATGTCTCTTTAGAGCTTATTGCCCGACGCACCCCTGGGTTTTCCGGGGCTGACCTAGCTAATGTTCTCAATGAAGCTGCTATCCTCACCGCCAGACGGCGGAAGGAAGCCATAACTCCTCTGGAAGTGGAGGATGCGATCGATCGCGTTAGTATTGGTATGAGCCTCAAACCCCTACTCGATAGCAAGAAAAAGCGTTTAACTGCTTACCATGAAATTGGCCATGCTCTATTAAGAACGTTACTTAAAAATGCTGACCCCCTCAACAAAGTCACGATCATTCCTCGATCTGGGGGAGTGGAGGGATTTTCTCAAGGAGTATTGAGCGAAGAAAACTTAGATAGTGGTTTGTTCAGTCGTGGGTGGCTACTCGATCGCATTACTATTCTTCTTGGCGGACGAGCAGCCGAAGAAGAAGTTTTTGGTAGTGCTGAAGTAACGGCTGGAGCTTTTGGTGATATTGAACAGGTAGCCAAACTCGCCAGAGAAATGGTTACCCGGTGGGGAATGTCAGATTTGGGGCCTCTCGCCCTAGAAAGTGAAGGAAATGAAGTATTCTTAGGCCGGGATTTAATGACTCGTTCCGAATATTCTGAGGAAATCGCCACCCAAATCGACCATCAAATTCGGGAAATTGCCGTGCGTTGCCATCAACAGGCTCGCAAACTCCTACGGGAGCATCGCCCCCTAATGGATAAATTGGTTGATATTTTATTAGATCAGGAAACCATTGAGGGCGATCGCTTCCGACAAATTGTCACTGACTACCAGAAAAATACACCCAGCTCGCCGGTTGATTTGGTGAAAGCTGGCAGCGCTTAATCAGATACAAATAGAGACAGAGGACGCTTCTGAGTCAGAAGCGTCCTCCTTGTGTGGAAATACAAAGGGTTGGTATTTAATGCTCTAGATGGAGTTTATCTAGCTCATGGATGAGCCACTGCGATCGTAAGCTTCATTAAGTCTGCCAACGGGTTTACCTTGAATGTTATTCCAGTAGTCACCGGTTTGATCGAGTCCAACTTCAGCAGCGGAGCGGTTGAGCATGGACTGTTGGCGGTTTTTCACGAGGTGATGGTGGCGGTTCATTAAAGCGCGAGCTTGATCGTTAGTCGATAACATAATCGTTTCTCCAGTTGTTTTATTAAGTTCTTTTTACCTTACAGTTTTAACTATATCAAATATTTTTGTATTCAAGGCTACAAAATATTGTTTTTTAACAAAAATTAATGATTATACTCAGAGAGACAACCCCCCATGGATAGATATGGAGGATCTCTATATGGGGATTTCAACGATCAACTCTGTTCCCTGACCCGGTGTAGAGTGACAATAGAGTTTACCCTGGTGTTGTTCAGTAATGATTTGATAATTGACGTAGAGTCCGAGTCCATTATGGTGTTGTTTGCCTAATTTCGTGGTGAAAAAGGGCTGAAAAACTTGCCTTTGCAGAGCTTCTGATATCCCTACTCCATTATCAGCAATGCAAAGCCTCACCCATTGCTCGTCAATACAGGAAGTAGAAATGCGTAATATTTTTTCTTCTACAGACTGTTCTTCTAAAGCATCGATCGCATTATTCAAGATATGCATCATTGCCTGGTTCAGTTGTCGAGGATAGCAGGAGACTAATGGAAGGTTGCTATATTCACGGATAAGGGTAATCTGGGGGCGATCGCCATTGGGATTGAGGTGATGTCCCAAAAACAATAAACTACTCTCAATGCCTTCGTGCAAATCCACCGTTTTGTAATCCGATTCATCCAAGCGAGAAAATTTGCGCAGAGATTGTACAATGGTTTGGATGCGATCAATACCCACTTGACTAGACCTGAGCAGTTTCTGAAGATCTGCCCTCAAAAACTCTATATCGAGCGTCTCAACCAAGTTGTGTATGGTTTCCGGTGGATTCGGATACTGATGTTGGTAACCTTTAATGACTAAAGAGTAATGGAAAAGAAAACAGCAAAACTGATGTACCCGACTTCAAAATTATCTTTTTATACATGTCAACTTGCATCCAATAAATTGGCAAGATACTCTAGCGTCCCATATAACTCTTGTATCTTATCAATTGTGTAGTTTTTGTCATGTTTAGTAAACACATCAGCATGCAAACGTCCGAATTGCCATAAATTTCCATCAGTAACAATACCATATACTTCCTTATTTTCATTCTTATTGATTTTTTGTGAAGCAACTAGCTCGGCTAAACATTGTCCCCATCCTTGCTCAAAGTCATTCTTTTTTGCTTCAACGACTATGAGAATCGGAGTTTCAAGAACTGTTTTGCCCAACGACGATCGCTTAGAAAATATATAGTCGGGTGTTCCACACAATACTTGGTCAAAAGATATGTTTTTTTGTATCCAAAATGAGTAATTACTTCTATGGTTTTTATAGACTGCCCTGAGCAAGGGAGATATAATTAGTTCACACCGAGCCGCTTCTGATGAAAAAATATCAATATTTTCTTGGTTAAACTCAAATTCTTCCAGCAAATTTTGAGGGACAGGGATGTCACTATTCGATATAAATAAACTTTCAGTATACCGAATATTGTATGCTTTTTGAACTTCAGAAATGCTTTTGAATTGACTAAATGGCATGGGGAATTACCTTGCTTGATGTTATAGAGCGTGGTATATCTATATCAATCCTATCGAGCTTTTTGAGGTTTCCAGTCATAAAGATAGACTACGGCTAAATAAGCCCAGGGATAGGGGCTGTTTGGCTCTAGGGTAGTGAGGACATCTAAGGCGGCGATCGCCCCAGCAAATCTTGACGAAATAGCCACGATAGCACTAAAGTATAGAACCAGTCTACTCGCTTAGGATCTTGTTGAAAGCGATCTTACCTTAAGCGATCGCCTTTAATATAATAACAAGAATTATGCCCATCGTTAATGAGTAGGGTGAGTTATTAACTGAGCCTACTTACTTCTCCCGAGTATTACGATCAATAGCAATGATAAATAATCAACCTATTTCTATTTCCTTATTTACCGGAGCCTATGGACTCGATTTAGGTCTAGAACAAGCTGGTTTTATTACAGTAAGTGTAGTTGAGAAAGAAATCAATGCAATCAAGACCATTGCTCTGAATAAACCTTTTCTTAAAAATAGCGCTATTCCTAGAGCAATAGAACAAGTGACGGCACAAGAATTACTTGAAGAAGGAGGACAAGTTTTAGGTTTAGGTCGTCCTCTACAACCAGGTGACGTGGATTTAGTAACGGGTGGGCCGCCTTGTCAACCCTTTAGTACAGCCGGAAAAAGAGGTTCTGTGCTAGACCCTCGTGGTAGCTTATTCATGGATTTTATTCGGATTGTTAAAGAGGTAAAACCTCGTTTTTTCTTAATGGAAAATGTCAAAGGGTTACTTTCTGCTCCTCTACGCCATAGACCGATTAATCAACGTGGAAAAGATTATCCTCCTTTAAGCAAGGATGAAATGAAAGGTGCGGCTTTGGAGGTGGTACGCTTAGAAATGAAGAACATAGGCTATCAAGTGGTTTACAATGTTTTAGAAGCCGCAGATTATGGTGTACCACAAACCAGACAACGTGTCATATTTCTGGGTTCCAGAGATTTTGAATCTGTTACTTTTCCTCTGCCAAAATATTCCAAAAATGGTAAAAACTTACCTAGATGGCGGACTTTAAGAGAGGGTTTAAAAGGGTTAGAGGATTTAGAACCAGAATTTATACCCTATTCACAAAATCGCCTCAAGTATTTAAAATTATTGAAAGCTGGACAAAATTGGAAATATCTACCAGAAGATGTAAAACAAGAAGCTATGGGAGGCGCTTATCATTCAGGAGGAGGAAAAGTCGGTTTTTATAGGAGACTATCTTGGGATAAGCCCTCCCCAACCATAACAACAAGTCCAAATCAAAAGGCTACAGATATGTGTCATCCTGTGGAACTGCGTTGCTTAACGGTTCGTGAATCTGCAAAAATTCAAACTTTTCCTGATGATTGGATTTTCTATGGTTCCACTATGTCTAAATACAAACAGATTGGCAATGCAGTGCCGGTTCTATTATCCAAAGAAATAGGGGTTTATCTTTTTAATTTAATTCAAGGACACCAAGAAAAAGGTCAAAAAATTGCTGAACAACTTTCTCTGTTTTCTTGATCTTGTCTAGCAATAGATATATCACTACCTATTGAGCCGCAAGTTTCTTAAAAGCACGATAGATTGTTTGTAATATATTTTTTATCCAGGGTTTGTCGAATGTATCGGATATTTGATGTGCAGAAGTATCATTGTTTTCAATAAGTCTTTTTTGATATTCCAAAAAATGCAAAACATTTTCTCCAAGGTTATTTACTTTGGTTTGTTTAATCAGTTCTAACGCTTGCTTAAATTGACTACTCCTACGCATAAGATCAATCTTAAGGGGTGACAAGGAGGCTAAAAACTAGACTGTATAAGGGATAGAGCCTGTAGCCCTTGGGGAAAAAACCACCGCTTATGAGGTTTGCACTCCATTAATTCTTCAGCTAAAGAAGAGCCACATTGGAAGGAGTAA
>NZ_JAGHZH010000127.1:0-19847 GCF_017746885.1 Roseofilum sp. SBFL
ATGGAAGACCTCTTAGTTGAGCGGTGTTTGACCTTGGCTAATTCTATGCACGAGCCAGTTCGTCATCTGACTCAATTTCATTGGTGGCCAGTGTGACTTTCTCTTTCCCATACTATCCGGATTTGGGATCAGGGGGATAGGAGGGACGCGGAGATCAACAATTACCCATTACCACGCGAAGTGCTGTGTTTACGCTTGGCTAAAAAGCGAGCAGCTAGCACACCTCCAAGGAGTCCAAACAAGTGACCTTCCCAGGAAATCCCAGGTTGTCCGGGAAGCACTCCCCAAATGAGACCGCCATAGAAAAAACCTACGACTAGGGAAAGAAAGATTGAGGAAAAATTGCGTTCAAACAAGCCGCGAAAGAGTAAAAACCCCAAATAGCCAAAAATTAAACTGCTTGCGCCAATATGAAACGCTGGGGACCCAAATAGCCAAACTCCACTACCAGCCACTAACATGGTAATGGCTGTTACCCAAAAGAAATCGCTGGTTTCTTGCAACATCACCAACCATCCCAACATTAAAAAGGGAGCTGTATTGGCGATTAAATGGGGAAGATTACCATGCAAGAACGGAGACCAGAGAATGCCTCGCAAACCGATAATATTGCGCGGCAAAATGCCATATTGATCTAGCCCTCCGCTATAAAAGAGCAGATCTACAATCTCGACTACCCAGAAGAGGGTGACAAACCCACCCAAAATAAATATCTGGGTTTTGAATTCATTAACGATCGCCTTTCCTTCCTGACTACTCATCTTTCGTGACTCAAAGGATATCTTCTCTAGGTTAACAATTTCTCCTGCTCTACTGGCGGAAATAAGCCTGAAAAATTGCTTGAGCTACGGGTAGAGCGGTTTTGCCACCATAACCGCCATTTTCCACCACTACGGCGATCGCCACTTGGGGATCGCTAACGGGACCATATCCCACATATACTGCATGGGACTGTTGTCCCAACACCTCTGAAGTCCCTGTTTTTCCAGCCGTCAAAGGAATCGAACCATCATTCATCCCTCGTCCCGTTCCCTTTTGCACCACAGCCACTAAACCCTCTCGAATGGCTGCTATGGTGTCTGGAGATAATCCTGTCGGTTCCGGTTGCATCGTTTGGATATTCGTTTGCGAAGCCAATAAATGGGGTTTAACCCGCATTCCCCCATTGGCAATACTACCGATCATTACGGCTAACTCTAAGGGAGAAGCTAAAACCAAACCCTGACCAATGGACATACTCACCGTATCTCCAGGATACCAAGGCTCACCATAGAGGTCTTGCTTTTGTTCGGGAGTCGGCACAGAACCATTCCGTCCTCCTTCTAACCCCAAGAGACTTAAGTCGGTGGTTTTGCCAATACCCATCTTTTCGGCCCATTCGGCGATCGCCTTGACTCCGGCTTCCATACCCACCTTATAGAAAAAGGTATTACTGCTGTAAGCCAGGGCATCCCGAAACCCGATCGCCCCATAACCCCCACTATGCTCATGGAATTGAATGCCGCCCACTGTAATATAAGCAGAAGTCATTAACATCGAATAGGGACTAAACTTCCCCGACTCCATCCCTGCTGCTGCGGTCACAATTTTAAATGTACTTCCTGGAGGATAACCCTGTAGAGCGCGATTCAAAAAGGGTTGATCCTCTCCTTGTAACTCTTCCCACTCCTCGGGAGTCACCCGACGGGTAAAAATTTGTGGGTCAAACGTCGGGCCACTAGCCATGGCCAATACTCCGCCTGTTTTAACATCTAATGCTACCACTGCGCCCCGACGGTTTCTTAAAGCCTGTTCAGCGGCTTTTTGCAACTCTAGATCTAAGGTTAACTGTACTGAATCCCCAGACCGAGATTCATATAAGCCCAATTCTCGCAACTCTTCTCCCTTAGCATTCACCTCCACCAACCGGCCACCCCATTGACCTTTGAGTTGCTCATTGGCTAACCGTTCTACTCCCATTTGGCCCACAATCATCCCCATCGGATAATCTGGGTTAGCGTCGAGTTCTTCATGGGTGGCTTCTCCTACATAACCGATCGCATGGCTGGCTAAAGTTCCATGGGGATAGAGACGATTCGATTCTGAGCGAATTTCTACCCCAATCAGATTGAACTCGGAAAGAGCGGTAAATTCTTCTAAGCTCAAATTGCGGTAAATACGAATTGGTAGGCGAGATTGATAACGATCGGCGGCGAGTTGATCGATAATTTCTTTGGGGGAAATATTAAGAACGGTTGCTAACTGTTGCGCTTGAATTTCCCATTCTTCTGGCGATCGCTCTTTGGGCCAAAGATAAACCGACCGAGAGAGACGATTGGAGACTAGAATTTTTCCCTGGCGATCGAAAATATTTCCCCGGTCTGAGGGGACAGGCATTTGGCGAATGCGATTACTATCTGCTCGTTCTCGATTTTCTTTCCCCCGAATAATTTGCAGTTCGGCTAATTTCCAAGTATACGCTGTGAACATACTAGTAAAAATCAGAACGATTACTAGGGTTTGAGGAAGCCGTTTACGAGAAATTTTGGCCGGTGTGCTTTCAGCAAACCAGGAAGAAATAGAAGTCATAGAAATTCTGTTTTGTTGTTTCTTCGGGTTATTTATTTTTTCTACTGCACCCTAGACTAATCCGGAGTAATTACGGTATTAGTTCAAAACAAATGTTGTTTCCTATACCCTATGTCAGGACTTTGGAGAAATCTTTATTATCTGATCAACTTTCAGTCCTGTGAGTCATGTTAGAATCGGTTTCAATTCTTTTCCTATTTAAGCCTAAAGAGGTGGATTATGCCACGAACTTGGACAGATTCTCTCGAAATTGGAATTCCCTTATTAGATATTCAACATCAACAGTTGCTAGATGAAATGGATCGATTGCTAGAAGGCTTGAAGACGAAAAAATCGAACCGAGAAATTAAAAGTATTTTGAAAATGCTCGATGGCTATGTGGCCGTTCATTTTCGGTATGAAGAAGGTTGTATGGATAATTATCAGTGTCCTGTAGCTTGTGACAATAAAAATGCCCATCAGAGTTTTGTGCAGATGTTGACCCAGATTAAGAGTGATATTGAAATGAATCGGAATTTCAATCTCGTTGCAGATCAAGTGCAACGCAATTTACTCGATTGGTTTGTGAATCATATTCGCCGCATTGATAAACAATTGGAACCTTTGGTGCAGGCAAATAAGCCTATGGCTAGTTAATCATCACTTGTTCAATCTGGTCTGGAGTCGTTGGTAATTGTGCTGTTAATACTTCTGCCCCTTGGTCTGTAACTAATACATCATCTTCAATACGAATCCCGCGTACATCCTTAAATTGGGCAAGCTTTTCCCATCTAACAAGTTTATCATATTGATGGCGGAATTGGGGATTATCTAAAATTGCTGGAACTTGATAAAATCCGGGTTCAATGGTAACGATCATTCCTCGTTGGAGAGGACGATTTAATCGCAAAAACTGCAAGCCAAAGCGATCGCTCCTTTTGCGTCCTTGAGTATAACCCGCTAAATCACCCAAATCTTCCATATCATGGACATCTAAACCCAATAAATGACCAATTCCATGGGGAAAAAAGAGGGCATGGGCATCCTGTTCGACTAAGGTTTCTGGATTGCCAATTAAAATGCCTAAATCCACTAATCCTTCTGCCATGGCCAAGGCTCCCTCTAAGTGGATTTCCTCGTATTCTTGACCGGGTTTGACTTGAGCAATACAGCGATCGTGGGCAGCTAAAACAACCTCATAAATTGCCCGTTGAGTGGGAGAAAATTGCCCATTCACCGGCCAAGTGCGGGTAATATCCGATGCCCATCCCCCCAGAGTTTCGGCTCCTGCGTCTACGAGCAATAAATCTCCAGGGGTTAAGGGATGAGGAGAGCGATCGTGATGTAGAATTTCCCCATGAACCGTGACAATACTTGAATAGGCTGGAGTCATTTCATGGGCAATAAATACGCTTTCAATGAGCGATCGCACCTGAGCCTCCGTACTAGCCTTTGTTGTCCCCTTCATCCCGGCTAAGTGCGCTTCGACACTCACCGCGACGGCTTGCCGAATTTCTGATAAAGCCGGTTCGTCATGGCACAGACGCAACTCAACCACTGCCTTAGCTAACTCTAAATCTTGACCCTCCAGAGGAGATACAGAACGACCCAAACATTGGGCTTGTTGCTGGCGAGTTGCCCAATCTTGCACCGGTAGCGTTGCGGCATCTTCGGCTCTCTCAGCTAAAGCAGCTAACGGATAATGGGCATCAGCACCCATTTGTTCTGCCCATTGAGCCGCAGTCGGTTCCGGGCCGTGCCATAATACCGAACCTGGGGCAGGATCGTCCACAAATAATTCTAGCTTGCCTCGATCTAAACGAATCGCTGCGCGGGGAATGGAGAGACCAGCAAAATAGAGGAAATGACTATTGGCGCGAAAGGGATAAACATTCGCTGGAAAATTGCGGGGACTCGATTGACCCGACCAGAGGACAACCGGAAAATCAATGTGTTGAGAGAGGTTAGAGCGGCGCGATAATGCCAAAATCATATCTCGAAAGTAGACAAGGGACAACGGACAATAGACAATGGGCAATGGAAAATAAAAGCCAACTATAACATTTTCCCATTGATCAAAGGGTTGCCCCTCATCCCCCTGTCCCTTTCTCCCGCAGAAGAGGGATTTAGGGAGAGGGCAAGATCGGGTTACTCCCTTATCCTCCCATAGCCTAAACCTCTCATGAGTACGCTGCTTAAACAAGTGCGGGCGATCGATCCCATCGCCCAAACGGACCAGATTCAAGATGTATGGTTAGATGATGGCAAACTTAAAGCCATAGGTGAGTCTATCGATCGCTATCCCCCAGAAACTGAAGTGCATGATGGCCAAGGACTGATCGTCGCACCGGGATTGGTCGATCTATATAGTCAAAGTGGGGAACCGGGGTTTGAAGAGCGGGAAACCTTGGAGTCTTTAGTGTGTGCAGCTAGAGCCGGGGGATTTATTCGAGTGGGTGTATTGCCAACGACTGACCCACCCATCGATAACCCAGCAACGGTATCTCTGCTGAAAGGGAAAGCGCCTCAGTCTCTGGGGGTGCAACTCTCCTTTTGGGGAGCGCTCACCCAAGGAGCAAAAGGGCAACAGATGAATGAGTTGGCGGAGTTAGCCAGTGTGGGTGTGGTGGGGTTTAGTGATGGCCTAGCGATCGCCAATTTACTCCTCTTACGACGATTATTAGAATATGCCGGGCCCTTAGGAAAACCGGTAGCCATCTGGCCGTTGGCAGTAGATTTAGCCACCAATGGGGTAATGCGCGAAGGCCTGATGTCTACCCAGTTAGGCTTACCCGGAATTCCTGCCGCCGCCGAAACCGCAGCATTGGCGGCACTTCTAGAATTGGTCGCCCAAACCCAAACCCACGTCCATGTAATGCGAGTGTCTACTGCACGGTCTGTACAGTTGATTCAAGAAGCAAAGGAGGGAGGACTTCCGGTCACTGCAAGTACCAGTTGGATGCATTTATTATTGGATACAGAGGCTATTTCCTCCCATCACCACGGCGATCGCCGTTCATCTGGCCAGGGAATGGAGTCGATGTATAATTTTGCTCCCTACGATCCCAGTTTCCGCTTAACGGCTCCTTTGGGCAATCCTGAAGATCGAGAAGCCTTGATTTGGGGGGTGAGCCAAGGTGCGATCGATGCGATCGCCATTGACCATACGCCCTATACTTATGAAGAAAAAACAGTCGGCTTTGAAACAGCTCCGGCAGGGGCGATCGGCTTAGAATTAGCCCTACCCCTACTCTGGCAAGGATTAGTAGAAACGGGAGAACTCTCGGCCGTGCAATTATGGCGCAGTTTGAGTACCCATCCGGCTTTATGCTTGCATCAAACGCCACCAAGTTTCGAGGTGGGGCAACCCGCAGAGTTGATTGTATTCGACCCTCAAGTATCTTGGACTCCAGATAGCGCAACTCTGACATCCCTCGCAGCGAATACACCTTGGTTGCATCATGCTTTACAGGGTCGGGTGATTCACCGATTTGATGTTAATCCCTCTTCTGTAACTCTTGGAAAGTCAAATAAGTTTCCCTCATTACAGCCGGCGATCGCCAATCAAACCCTAGGCCGTTAACCTTAAAATTGAGATCAAACCGTTCACTGAGCGAACCCGTTACACTTTTGGAAACAATACTGCCAAATCCCAGTCCTACAGGCTAGGCTGATACATAAGCTTTAAATTAGGGATTATGGGAAAAGAACTGGCAATCTGTACCTCTGGACTGACCAAGCAATTTGATCGTCATATTGCAGTCAACGACTTAGATTTAGAAGTCGGACGCGGTGAAGTCTATGGTTTGATTGGCCCCAACGGTGCAGGGAAAACGACCTTAATTCGTATGTTGGCAGCGGCTGAAGAGCCAACAACAGGTGAGATTTATATTAATGGCGATCGCCTCCTCAGAGACCATTCTAACCCCAGCCTAAAACGGCGCATTGGTTATCTACCAGACGATTTCCCGGTTTATGACGATCTCACAGTTTGGGATTATTTAGACTATTTTGCCCGCTTATATCAACTCAAAGACCCGCGCCGTCGGCAACGCCTCTATGATGTGCTAGAACTGGTACAACTGGGCAATAAACGTAATAGTCAGATTTCCACCCTCTCGCGGGGGATGAAACAGCGACTTTCCCTAGCCCGAACCATTATCCATGAACCCATTGTTTTATTGCTTGATGAACCGGTTTCGGGATTAGACCCCATTGCGCGGATGCAGTTTCGGGAAATTATTAAAGTTCTCCAAGAAGCGGGAATGACCGTTTTAATTTCTTCCCATGTCCTCAGTGACTTGGCAGAACTCTGCACGTCTGTGGGAATCATGGAATTGGGCTATTTAGTCGAAAGTACAACCCTAAAGGATTTGTATCAACGGCTAAGTCGTCAACAAATCTCGATCGCAACCCTAGGATCTCAAGATGCACTGATTACAGAACTTAAACAATTTTCCCAAGTGGATGGATGGGAAACTCTCTCATCCGGTCATTTACGGGTCAACTTTAACGGAACCCCAGAAGAGAGCGCCGAGTTATTGCGATCGCTCGTGAGCGCGAATTTACCGGTAACTGAGTTTTACGCCACTCAGGAAGACTTAGAAACCATCTTCCTGAAACTGGGTCATAAACAAGCATCTTAATCTAAGGACGAACATCTGTAATTGGATATGCAGATATCTATTATGTTCACAGATCTAACCTTGTGCCCCCTATAAAGGATATATGACGATGAGACTAGATTTAATGAATACAATTGGGGAGATCAACCCCCAATTATTCCGAGAACTCAAAGGCCGGTTTAAGACTCGGAACATCATGGTTGCCGGTGGTATGTCTTTATTTACCCAAATCTTGGTGCTATTTGGCTTCCTTAATGAATTACCCAATCGCTATAGCGAATATCACCGCTATTGTACCGGAGGCAATGCCGAATACTATTATCACCAGTTACGTTGTTTAATGGATCGGTTCGGCAATCCTGAAGTTAACTGGCAACTTTGGTGGTCAGATCTCTTTGTCTGGTTAACTATGGTTGGTTTGTTTGCCCTCTTGGTAGGGGGAACCTATTTAATTATTAGTGACCTTGACCGAGAAGAGCGCAAGGGAACCCTAAATTTTATTCGCCTGAGTCCCCAGTCTACCCAACAAATTTTGATGGGTAAACTGCTCGGAGCGCCCAGCTTACTCTATTTTGGTGGCTTCCTGGCTTTTCCCCTCCATCTGTGGGCAGCGATAAATCTAGATATGCCCCTAGGATTACTTGCCCTCTATTATGGAGTGCTATTGGCTTGTAGTGCCTTCTTTTTCAGTGGTTCCATTCTCTTCGGTTTGGTCAGTCATTGGATGGGTGGCTTCCAAGCTTGGTTAGGCGGTGCTTTGGTTACGGCATTTCTGTTTTTCACATCCCTGATGCGCGTCGAAGATGCGCCCATTGATGTCCTGAAACTGGTTTCGCCTTCTAGCTTAATTCCCTATCTCATTGAGAAAAAATGGTTGGATCATATTCAGCTCTTTAATTACAATTTAATCGATTTGCTAGATCATTCGATGGACTGGCATTGGTTTATTCTGCCTATTGGTCAGACCGTGGTGACCTTAAGTATAGCCATGGTGGTGACTTGCGGGGTATGGATAACCTGGAATTGGCTGGTAATCGATCGCTGCTTCCGCAATCCCAATAAGACTTTAATCAGTAAACAACAGTCCTTTTGGTTAACCGGATGCTTCAGCGTCTTTACTCTGGGTTTAGCTCCCCATGGACATGAGTTTGAAAATCTCTATTGTTTGCTGGTTTTCAACCTAATTTTCTTTGCGGGATTAATGGCCGCTTTATCTCCCCAAAGACAGGTTTGTGTCGATTGGGCACGGTATCGCCATATGTCGGAAACTCGGCATCAGGGCCTATTTCAAGACCTGATATCTGGAGATAAAAGTCCAGCTCTATTAGCGATCGCCTTAAATCTACTCCAAGCTCAATTGATCATCCTACCCTGGATTTTAATGTGGCCCGGAGATGAGGGCAATGTTATCCATGGGATCTTCAACCTGTTATTGAGCTTTTCTGTCTTGCTCGTTTATGCCAGTGTTGCCCAACTGATGATGATGATGAAATCCAAGAAAAGCGGGATTTGGGCAACCGCAGCGATCGGTGGGTCTATTACTTTACCTCCACTTCTATTCCTGGTTCTGTCTGCCGAGCCTCATAATATACCCCTTGTGTGGATGTTTACTATCTTTCCCTGGGAAGCCCTCAACCATGCATCAGCCGTTACTGTAATGGTCTCCGTGTTAACCCAATGGGCAGTGGTCGGTTTAGTTAGCACCCAATATTCGCGGCAACTTCGACAAGCCGGGGTTTCTGCCTCTAAGGCCTTGGGTCATGCCTAATTGAATATCGAGAATTTGGAGAGAGACTACCCACGTTATTGATCCCCCTTTTTAAGGGGGACTTTTTTTTACTTTTGCTTCTTGCCTCTTGCCCCTTACCTATTTCCTATTCCCCAAACTTCCATGTTACTCGAATTAGCCTTAATTATCCTGGTATCGCTACTCTTCTATTATCTGTTGATACGGATAAACATGCCCGGATTATTGGGGTTAGTAACTACGGGATTAATCATCGGACCCAGTTTTTTAGATTGGGTCAGCGATCCTGTTTTAGAGCTTTTAAAAGAATTTAAAACGGTCGCCTTAATTGTCATTTTAATTCGTGCCGGTTTAGGCATTAATCGCGCTACCTTAAATACGATTGGCGGGCCAGCTATTCGCCTCAGTTTTATTCCCGGAATTATCGAGGGAACTGTAATTTTATTGTTGTCTCATTTTCTTTTAAATTTAACGTTGATTGAAGGGGGAATGCTGGGATTTATTTTAGCAGCCGTTTCTCCTGCGGTAGTTGTGCCATCCATGCTTGAACTTAAGGATGCGGGTTGGGGAAAACATAAGGAAGTGCCCACTTTAGTGTTGGCGGGTGCATCAGTTGATGATGTATTTGCTATTACTATTTTTGGCGTTTTTGTCGGTTTAGCGACGGGTGAATCGTTAAATTTAACCCATGTATTGGTGAGTGTTCCCCTGGGAATTTTCGTAGGTGCCGCCATTGGGGTGGGGATTGGGTTTGGCTTGGTATGGTTCTTTAAGCGCTATCATATCCGCGATACCAAAAAAGTAATTATATTTACGATGATTGCAGTACTGTTTTATGAGTTTACCGAAATTAATGCCGTGAAAAACCTCATTCCGATCGCCGGTTTATTAGGAATTATGGCGATCGGGTTTATCATTCTGGAAAAATATGATACTCTTGCCCATCGACTGGCGGCAAAATTTGGCAAGGTGTGGGTGTTAGCAGAAATTCTCTTATTTGTTTATATTGGCACGCAGGTAAACTTGAATCAAATTAGTACCGAGGTGTTGGGAATTGGCTTGTTGATTCTGTTTTTGGGCTTGTTCGCTCGCAGCGTGGGGGTTTGGCTTTCCTTACTTAAGTGCCATTTGAACCGTAAAGAAAAGCTTTTTTGCATCATTGCCTATTGGCCCAAAGCTACCGTACAAGCAGCCATTGGTGCAGTGCCCCTAAGTTTATTTTATGACGGAAAAATGACCTCAATGACAGAAGTAACGGGACAAACCATTTTAGCGATCGCCGTTTTGAGTATAATCGTAACTGCACCTCTAGGGGCGATCGGTATTCAGTGGAGCGGACCAAAACTCCTCACCAAACCGTAATCTATAGCGCTTGGCGCTTGGGAATAGGGAGTCTCCGCGTCTTCGTGTCCCCCTATCCCCCAAAGATCATACCGAATCCTATTCCCGTATCCAGGAGATCAGGCTCGGCTCCCAAGAAACTAATTCTTCTTCCTTAAACCACAGGTTAACTTCATTTTGAGCCGTTTCGATCGCATCTGAACCATGAATCAGATTGCGGCCAACATCGACCCCAAAATCACCGCGAATGGTTCCGGGTTCTGCATTTAAGGGATTCGTTGCACCGATGATTTTCCGAGCTGATGCAACAACTCCATCCCCTTCCCAGACCATGGCGACTACTGGGCCGGACGTAATAAACTCAATTAAGCCATTGAAAAAGGGCCGTTCCTTATGCACAGCATAATGCTGCTCGGCCAGTTCCCGGCTGATATTCATCAACTTTAAGCCTACTAACGTAAAGCCTTTGCTTTCCAAGCGACTGATGATGTTACCGACTAATCCCCGTTGTACACCATCGGGTTTAATGGCTAGAAAAGTACGTTCCAAAGCGATCTCCTTTTTAGATAAGCGCCTCCAATTATCTCATTAAACCCAAAATATAATGGATCAATTAGGGATTAACGGGAGAATCGTCAATATGACCCTACACCAATGCAATGATTTGATTGCCCAACGCTATCGGATTATTGACGCTTTAGGTCAAGGAGGGATGGGAATCACCTACGAGGCTGAAGACTTGAGCAATCATCAAAGGGTCGCAATCAAGGCAGTGTCGTTAAAGCAAGCGCAAGATTGGAAGGTTTTGGAGCTGTTTGAACGAGAAGCTAAGGTGATTGCCCATTTGCATCATCCCCAACTTCCCAAATACCTCGATTTCTTTCATGTCGATACTCAAGAGGATCGCATCTTCTATTTAATTCGGGAATTAGTTGCTGGAGCGTCTTTAGAGGATGTGATTCAAAACGGGAAGCATTTCACGGAAGAAGAAATCAGGGATATTACCGTACAAATCCTGAAAATCCTGGTCTATCTCCATAACTTTACGCCTCCTATTATCCATCGGGATATCAAACCCCAGAATATTATTTATCAACCGGATGGTCAAGTTTTCTTGGTTGACTTTGGTGCAGTGCAAGAGGTTTATCGACAGACAATTTCTGGGGGTCAAACCTTTGTCGGCACAATTGGGTATATGCCACCGGAACAGTTAACGGCTAAAGCCTATTTTGCCTCGGATTTATATAGTTTAGGTGCAACCGTATTATATTTACTTACCCATCATTCTCCCGATCGCCTGCCTCAGAAACGGATGAAGATTGATTTTCACTCTTCAGTGAACATTTCACCGACATTAGCGGATTGGCTCGATCGTGTTTTAGAACCGATGTTTGAGGATCGCTTTGAGTCCGCAACTGAGGCATTAAAGGCACTCGAAAATCAGTCTCATATAGATATCAGAAAAGATATGGCTGATGTATACAAATATCCAAAGCCCAAAAAAAGTCATATCACACTACACAAAACCGCTAGATTATTAGTGATGAATATTCCCCCAAGAGGCTTTCGTTCAGAAGATGTTTTCATTTGGATATTTGCTTTATTTTGGAATGGGTCTATGTTACTTGGTATTTTGGAACACGGACTTAGCCTGATTTTTTCTTATGCGATCCTGCATATTTTGGTGGGTTTGGGCTTTATCCTCTATTTATCCTGGATTTCAGGGGTAAGAAGCTATATGAGAATAGACTCAGATAATTTTGGGATTCAATGGAAAGTGTGGTTACTTAATCGTAAAATTCAAGGCAAAACATCAGATTTAGAAAAAATCTGTGTCCACGATACTCAAATGAAAGTCAATGGCAGACCCCTGCTAAACTGTGCCGTATTTGAAGGGGTTAAAAAGCATCAATTTGGCTCCTTTATTTCCTTCCGAGAAAAGGAATGGTTAGTAGCGGAAATTTCAGAGTGGTTGGAAGAGAACAGGCGATCGCCAGGATAACCGTCAGGGTCGATAACCCACTCTAGTGGACTGTTTCATCTAAAATAGTGCATGATATGGGTTTGAATTGAGCCTCACCCTCGATCGGATGATTCAAAGGTATGGCGTGAGCGTTAAAATGCGGCAAGAACTATCTTGGGTAAATCTTCAGAGGAATCAGACTATGGGTGTTGAGGTAACATCAACCACAGAACAGGCGATCGCCCCCGTACAGACTCCAGAACCGACTCAAGCAGCCTCCTCTTGGAGCATTGAGGATTCTGAGGAACTCTATCGCATTAATGGATGGGGAGACCCCTATTTTTCCATTAATGCGGCCGGTCATGTGGTGGTTTCCCCAAAAGGCGATCGCGGGGGTTCCTTAGATCTCTATGAGCTGGTAGAAGCTCTGAAACAGCGCGATATTCATCTTCCCTTCGTCATTCGCTTTTCCGATATACTAGCCGATCGCTTGGAGCGGCTGAATGCTTGTTTTTCTCAAGCCATCACCCGATACAATTATCCTGGCATTTATCAAGGGGTCTTTCCAGTCAAATGCAACCAACATCGGCAACTGGTAGAAGATTTGGTTCATTTTGGCCAACCCTTCCAGTTTGGTCTAGAAGCGGGATCTAAACCCGAATTGTTGATCGCCTTAGCTCTCCTGAAAACCTCCAATTCCCTGTTAATTTGCAACGGATATAAGGATAAGGAATATATCGAAACCGCCATCTTAGCCCGCAGACTCGGCAAACAAACGATCATTGTTTTAGAGCAACTCGAAGAAGTGGAGTTAGCGATCAAAGCCCACCAAGAATTAGGAGTCACTCCAGTGGTGGGAGTGCGAGCGAAACTGAGCGCTAAAGGGGAAGGTCGTTGGGCTACATCCACAGGAGATGGAGCAAAATTTGGCTTAACCATTCCCGAAATTGTCCATGTGATGGAACGCCTGCAAGAGGCCAATCTATTATCGTCTCTGCAACTGTTGCATTTCCATGTTGGCTCTCAAATTTCCTCGATTAGTGTGATTAAAGATGCCATCCGGGAAGCGAGCCAAATTTATGTACAATTGGCTAAAAGTGGTGCAGATATGCGCTATTTGGATGTGGGGGGCGGTTTAGGAGTCGATTATGATGGCTCAAAAACCAACTTCTATGCCTCGAAAAATTACAATATGCAGAATTATGCCAATGATATTGTCGCTGAGGTCAAAGAAGCCTGCGAACAAGCCAAAGTGAAAGCCCCTGTACTGGTGAGCGAAAGTGGAAGGGCGATCGCCTCCCATCAGTCCGTACTCATTTTTGATGTCTTAGGAACCAGTGAAGTGCTGACACAGAAGGCTTTCGAGGTCGAAAGTAGCGATCATTTGATCATCCGCAATTTGTGGGAAACATACCAATTTATTCAGGTCAATAATTATCAGGAATGCTACCATGATGCGATTCAGTTTAAGGAAGAAGCCATTAGTTTGTTTAATTTTGGCTATTTGAGTTTAAGCCAACGGGCGAAAGCCGAACAGCTCTATTGGGCCTGTTGTGAGAAGATCTTGGACATCATTCGCCACGAACCCTATGTACCGGACGATCTCGAAGGTCTCCAGATGAGTATGGCTTCGATTTACTATGTCAATTTATCGGTGTTTCAATCAGCGCCGGATAGCTGGGCGATCGATCAATTATTCCCGATTATGCCTCTTCATCGCTTAAATGAACAGCCCACTTGTCAAGGAACCTTAGCCGATCTTACCTGCGATAGTGATGGTAAAATCACCCAATTTATCGATCTACGCGATGTCAAATCTTTGTTGGATTTGCATCCCCTAAACCCCGGAGAACCCTACTATCTGGGCTTGTTTTTAGGCGGTTCGTATCAGGAAATTATGGGAAATTTGCATAATTTGTTTGGCGATACCAATGCGATTCACATTGCCTTAACGCCTAAAGGTTATCAGGTTAAGCAGGTCGTAAAAGGAGATACAATGGCGGATGTTTTGAGTTATGTAGAATATGATATTGAAGACTTAATTGAAAGTATTCGCCAGCAAACGGAATCCGCTCTAGAAGAAGGAACGATTTCTATTGCAGAATCGCAACGGTTGCTCAATAGCTACAAGGAAAGTCTAAACCGCTATACTTATTTGTCTGTGGAAAGTTATAGCGCTTCGCGCTAGGGAATAGGGAATAGGGAATAGGGAATAGGGAATAGGGAATAGGGAATGGGGAATAGGGAATGGGGAATAGGGAATGGGGAATAGGGAATAGGGAATGGGGAATAGGGAATAGAAATTTTCTTCACTCTCTCTTCCCTTACTTCCCTTGCTATATACTATGGGTATGGGTGGGGATAAAAAATTTTCACCTTATAAAGCAAGGGATGAATTAACTCTCTTCCTCTGGATAAATAGGGACTCCATCTAGGGTTCCAAAACGTCCTAAGGGCCAAAAGCGAAGCACGGCACGACCAATAATATTTTTTCGCGGTACTGCTCCCCAGCAGCGGCTATCATAACTGCTATTGCGATTATCACCTAAAACCACATAGGAGCTTTGAGGTACAATTTGAGGTTGATCCAGAAATCGTTGATCGGGGGGACAAACATCTACGGTTGTAAATTGATGATCGGATGTATCGTCGATCTCGGCGGAGGGGTTAATCTCGGACGCTACATAATTTTCATCTAAGAGTCGATCGTTAATATAAACTTGCCCATTTACAATCTCAATTTTATCGCCCGGTAAACCAACGACTCGCTTAATTAAGGCATCTTTGAAATTGGGGTCTTTCTCCTTCATCTTGTCCGTGGGAGAAAACACGATGATATCCCCCCGTTTAGGGTCACCAAACCGATAGCCGAGTTTATCAATAATGAGGCGATCGTGGGTGGGTTCATACTGTAAGGTGGGTAGCATTGACCCGGAGGGAATATAACGGGCTTCGGCGACAAAATGACGAATCCCAATGGCAAGAAGGGCTGCCAGTCCAATGGTTTTGAGTCCTTCAATCCAAGGATTTTCGGGAGTCGGGTTGGTATTCTGGTCAGAGTTGGGTTTATTCACACGAGTCATAGGTTAGGACAAAGTTGAAGCAAGGGAGAGGCAAGTACCTCTCGATCGTGAAGACGTTGTTTTAGTGTACCGCTAGAATACAATAGGCTCTAAAGATGTTATCTATAAGTTCCCTCTTCTGTCTACTTCTGCTACATCCGTCAATTCCCCTGGTCGCGTTCTTTTTCCCACAAGGGAATTGAAGTTCGGGACAGTTCGGATTGAGGATGGCTCTATTGTAGAAGTTTGGCAAGGTTGCTTGTCAATGGATGGGGTAGATTGGTCAGGAAATATAGACGCTCAAGAGTTAACTTTGTTGCTTGTGTCCACTCTCGTATAACTGCTTATTGTGTCTGTTGACTACGATCTGATTGTTTGGGGAGGTTCTCCAGCGGGAACCTATGCGGCGGTTATGGCGGCGCAACGAAAGGCTAGGGTGGCACTGATTGTGCCACCAGAGACTTCTCCTAGCTACGGTTTCGAGGATGGTTTAACGTTGCCTCTACCGTTGCGACAGGGTCAAAATCGGCTCGATCCGATGAGGGATTCTGAGGATCTATCCTATCAATGGTTGTGTGAATGGGTACAAACTGGAGTGGAGACATTAGCACTGATGGACTCTCCGCCGGCTCTAGAGCAGTTGGGGATTGATTTGGTTCAGGAATGGGCGGAGTTTCAGGAAAAACAGGGACAAATTGCGATCGCCTTAAGCAACCGTCGTTTGCTCTCTTCAGCCTATTTGCTGGCTCCGGAAACCCAGCCCAGGATTGAGATTGAGGGTTTGGCGAGTACGGGTTATCTAACCCCAAAGCAACTGGTGAGCTTGAAGTCACCTCCTTCGTCTTTGGCGATTATTGGATCGGAGCCTCGTGGGATTGAGTGGGCGCAATTCTTTCAAGAGTTGGGGTCTCAAGTGACGCTGATTACCGAGAATTCCTGTATTTTGCCCCAAGAAGAACCGGAAGCGTCTAATCTGATTCAAGCTCAACTGAAGGCGTTGGGTGTGGAGATTTTACTGGAAACCCAGGTGACTCAAGCACGACCGATTGAGGGACAAACTTGGTTGCAAGTGGGAAATCGGGCGATCGCCGTCGATAACGTGTTATTAGTTACTCTTCCTGCTTTGCCATTTCCTGCTCCAACGTTGGAGTTTCTCGGCGTGGAATGGGGCGATCGGGGTTTAAGAGTGAACAACAAACTACAAACTACAAATCCCAAAATTTATGCTTGTGGGGATAGTTTGGGTGGATATTCATTACTTCATCTTAGCCTATATGAGGCAAAAATCGCCATTAAAAATGCCTTATTGTTACCATTCTTTACTATTGATTATCAACAGTTACCCTATACGGTCTACAGCCAACCCACCTTAGCTAGAGTAGGATTAACCGAAGCCAGCGCAATGAGGCGATATGGAGATAAGGTGCAGGTGATTCAAGAAGATTTAAAAACCAATCCAGCCGCAGTTTTATCTGGGGAGATTACGGGGTTTATTAAAGTGATTGTGCAACCGGATGGCACAATTCTAGGCGCTACAGTGTTGGGAACCAGAGCAGAAGAGTTGATCCAACCCTTGAGTCTAGCTATTCGTCATCGACTGAAGTTGCAAGCGCTCCAGGATAGTCCGGGGGTCTTTGGCAGTGTATCACAACTGCTGACAAGAGTGGGCGATCGCTGGCAAATTGAGCAATTTAATCAATCTTATTGGTCGAAAACAATTCTTAATTGGTGGCTCTCCTGGAAACGAGGTTAAACAGTTAGAAACTATGATATTCTAAGGTCGTCATTTTTTAGGATTCAATCCGGCCCTTAACAAGGGGCCCCATCCCCTTGTCTATCAAGGATTAATGAGTTGCAATATCAAAGAACAAAGGGCTTAATCTAACCTTTTCAATCATGGATCAATTTAGAGTTGAAGTCATTGCTAAAACCCCCAATCCCCAGCAAGTCATCTATGCGGCGATGCATCAAGATTATAGTGAAAATCTAGTCTACGATGAGCGAGAAAAGTGGCCAAACGAATCGAAAGCCGGGGAACTGATTGTCAAGCATTTATTATCAGGCGGTCGCGGACATTATGGCCCCATAGAACATCCTCAAATCATTTTAAATTGTGGTTATTTTCCCCACAGTGTCATGCAACAGGTACGGACTCATCGGGTAGGAATTTCGTTCGATGTACAATGTCTAGCTGCCAATACGGAAGTCACCTTTGTCAATTGTAAAGGAGAAAGCAGCAAAAAGCTGAAAAAAACCATTGGGGAATTATATGATCTCTGGCACAATGGTGAAAAAGCAATTCGTTCAAGAAAAATTAGGGGGCGAAACGGTGAACCCTCTGGAGAATATCGCCGTAATTGTCAACAGAGACTCAGGAACATGCGGTTACGCGTCTTAAACGAGGATACTGGTTTGTTTGAAGTTGGACAGATCAAACAAGTTATCTGTCAAGGGATGCAACCGGTTTATCGCATAATCTTAGAAAATGGAAAAACCCTCGATTGTACTGTCAATCATCGTCTATTCACTTCAGAAGGTTGGCAAACTATGGGTAAAGCAGTAGGATTAGTGACTGGAGCGGATGGTCATGTGATTAACATGACTAAAGATGCTGCTGTTATGTGTAATGGGATGCCAGTCGCTGGGAATGGTTGGTATCCGGAAAAAGAAAAGATAAATCATTTATCGACAATTGATCCTCTCTATCGCGATCGAGAATGGCTAGAGGAAAAATTGGAGGAAGGTCTCCATGTTGATGAGATGGCAAGCCTTTGTAATTGTTCAATTGAAGCCATTAAAAAGTGGGTTTGTTTTTATGGTCTATCCTTGAATAAACGTCCCAAAGGTCAAAAGAATCCATGGAATAAAGGAAAAACTGGCTACCATCTCAATCTGTCACCACAGAGTCAACAAAAGCGTCGAGAGAATGCCCGGAAATATACGCGACGAGGAGCAGAGTCTAACTTCTGGAAAGGCGGCACATCTAATGAGCGCCAAAAAATTGGTGCATGGACAAGAGATATTGCTCCTCAAGTTCACGAAAAGTTTGATTATATCTGTCAGAGTTGTGGCGAACGTGGAGGGATTTTACATGCTCATCATTTAGTTCCTGTTTATGCTGATGAAAGTTTGGCTTATGAGTTTGATAATCTGATTACCCTCTGCCAATCTTGCCATAAAAAGGTTCATCACAATAATCAAGAGAAAGAATTCGCTCAAAATTATCAACCCATTTTGAAGCCTAAATCTTGGCCGAGTAAGCCAAATCCTCCAGGGAATAAACTCAAAGCTCATCCCGTCAAGATTGTGAAAGTTGAATATTTAGGCGAGCAAATGACCTATGATTTAGAAGTTTCAGGAAATTGGCATAACTTTGTGGCAAACGGTCTCGTAGTTCATAATTCTAACCGCTATACCGGCGCGAGAATTATACAAGCGGCTGAAGGATTAAAACCGATTGAAGAGGTATTTTACTTGCGTCCGGTAGGAGAATATAGCAATCGTCAGGGCAAGCATTATACTTATACCGAAGAACAGCGACAATCGGATTTAGAGTGGTGTTTGCAAGGGGCAAAACGATATCAGCAAATGGTGGAGAGTGGCATATCGGAAGAACATGCACGAGGGATTATTCCGTTTGATGTGCGCCAGCATTTCGTGGTTTCTTTGAATGGGCGATCGCTGATGCATTTGTTAGACTTAAGATATAAGCTGGATGCTCAACTCGAATGCCAAAAGCTCTGCGAGCATATTTTTCCCCATTTCCAAAGTTGGATGCCTGAAATTGCCGAATGGTACGAGAAAAATCGGTTAAAAAAGGCCAAGTTATCCCCTTAAGTTACAGCGCTTCGCGCGGTAATGGTTAATAGGTAATAGCAGAAGTGTTGAAAGTTAGCTTAACAGAGAAAAAAAGAGGATAAAATACAACATTCTATCCTCAAAGATAGAAAAAAATCTATCCAAATGGTAGCCTTGTTTTCCTCCTTAGTCAAACTTATACTTACCGCGCGAAGCGCTGTATCTCTCTTCTGTCACTCTGGGAGATTCTGACGAATTTCCCAGAGTAACAGCCCGCGATCGCCAACGAAAGCATCAGGGTTTCACTCCCCTTTTTTGGAAAGTGACAGAACAGGGGGATATTGTAAATCAATTTGACCCGCAATAAAATGATGAGTAATATTGAAGAATTCCTGCGACAATACCCCTGTATCTCGTTTTTTTTACGAGATAGTCCTAACTTCTGTAAACCTCGGCACATCGCTGTCCGACTCACCCCGTTTCCCGTGAGCTGTGCAAACCCTTCACATAGTTCAGCTAAAGTAGGATCTTGATGTTCGGCTACCAGCCTTTTTATTTGTTCTTTAGCTTCCACATTATTCAGATTAAATCGCTGTTTCACTCATTTCTTCGATAAATGACCAATAGATGCGATAGAATTTGTGGTCTTCTCTCGATTTACAGGCTTTAGAGAAGGTGGATATGTCCACCTGAATACCCGTATGATTCAATCGGTAGAATAAGTCTCTCATGCTAGTCAAACTACTATCGAATATGAAGTTTAA
>NZ_JAGHZH010000128.1:0-15416 GCF_017746885.1 Roseofilum sp. SBFL
TGAAAATCTGGCGGATACTTGTCTGATTGAATAGTTTTCTACTAAATGCGCTTTGACTATTTTCTCTCGTAAGTCTACGCTGTATGCTTTCATTAGCTCCTCCATAACATTCTTTTCTTCAGTGTACACCATTACAGCGCTTTGCGCTGTAATTCTTCTAGAATAGTAGCCCTGCAAATCCCCGCTTAATTTTTCATAGGGAGGATAGGTAGCATAAGGATTGTCTTTAACTACATCTAGAATTCTTGTTACTTGTCTCCCTAGCCCAGCAGATGCGATTTTTCTAGCATCTTTTTCTGCTTGCTTAGTAAACACGATCTCCCATTCCTCTATTTCATCCATTTAAGATATCCCTAATGGTTGATTCATCAACGCAATCTTCTATGAGAGTTTGTCGCCCCTCTTTAATGGATTCAGACATCCCAGGTATAGATTGTAGATAAAGAGTTTCTTGAAGCGCATTCCATTCTTTTTCACTAATGACGATAGCATTACCGGCAGCACCTTGTAATAAAATGGGTTGATTATTTTCGTTCGCTCGCCCAACTAATTCATCAATTATATCGGCGTATTGATTTTCGGAAATGGTTTCCATTTAATTCTCCTTCTTAATGACCAATGATAAACTAACTGAAGTAACTCGTTATATGGTAATTTATGATTCTAGGCTCTCATTAGTTAATTTTTTCAAGTTCAAATTCTAAACGAAGTAAGTCTTTTTGATAACCATTAATAGCTTCGTTTACCAAATAGTCCCTATTCCTTTTTGGCCAAATTTCTAAACCGTTCTCTGAGAAAGGTTGTAAAATTTCATAAGCCATACTCATTAAGCATTGAAAGCGTTGGCTCAAATCACTACATTCTGTTGGGGCTGAACCAACATCAATTGCCTGTAAATCCAATTCTTTCATGTCAATCTCTAGTTGTGACATGCGATTTAGATAAGCATCTTCATCTATTTGTTGTCTCTTAAAAAGATCGGTTAATTGAATTGATTCATCTGCAATAGGTTTTGTGCGAATTAAGATATCATTGATTGTATCTAAGTAGACTTCCTTTGTAAGCTGATTGTTGGTAAAAAAAATCGCATAATCTGAATAATCTTTGTTCCACTTAATAACAGTTTCACTATCAATGTTTTCTCCGTCTAGCTTAATAGGAGAGAACTTAGGGGCAAGCTTCTTGCTGATCCATTGGGTTCTACAAATCCAGTTTCCAGACCTTACATCATCTAGAGAAAGATACAAGTAAAGAAAAATGACTTGAGCCTCTTTCCCTTGCCAGCGCAGCTTCAGTTCCTTCGTTGAATGGTATTGGCGAACTCTTAACTCAGAATTAATTGTTTTAACAATTTCTATGATTTCATCTTTTGTGGATTCTTTACTCAAAAGAATATTCGCCCTATATCTCTTGGCTTGACCATGACTTATATCTTGCAATAAAAGGATCGTATAATCGTTAGTTGCGGCAAATTTACTGCTAAAACTTTTGATTTTTTCTAGGGATTGAGTATTTATTTTTTGCTCAAAGGGAACAGTGAGCTTCCATGCTTTTACGGTGTTTTTTATATTAGTCTTATTAACGACCTGCCAATAAGCATTTTCTCCTTCATCATCATATAAAACAACTAAAACAGGTAATGAATGCTTCTGCCAGTATTCTAAGTGTTCTTTCTTGCCACGAAAAACAAATCCATGGGCCGTTTTTTCCTTAAACCAACTCTTTCCAGATTTGATCTGGAGAGCAATTAGCTTACCTGTTGCTGTATTATTCTCAACGACTTCAACATGAGCGTCAATCCCATAGTCCTCTATTGTTTGCTCGCGGAAAATCCATCCTAATCGTTCAAAGAGCAGTTGAGTTCCGGCAACTCCAATCCTTCCAGTATGAGAATTTGAATCAGCTTTCATAATTGCGGCAATACTTAGAATGATCTAGCTCACTCTTGATAGAGATTCATGTATCATATACTATTTGCTACTAACATAGTGATACCGCAAACTACGGATAAATGTCAACTTCTCCTTGCTTGCTATCTCAATCTCCTGAATAACCATAGAGTTGATACAGTTTCAGCGCTGGAAAGCGATCGCCTGAGCGATCAACCGCGTCATTTGACTGGGAGAATCCGTAAACGGAATGTCTTCAAAGCGCCCTTGAATTTTAATCCATTCATTCTGTTCGCTGCTACTCAGGCGATCGCCATAACCGGCAAAGGATTGATGGAGTAATCCCAAAAAATAGACCTGTTGCTCAGGTTTGGACTGAAGTTCGGCAATTTGTTGTAGTAAATATAAATCGCTAACCCCTTTGTTAATGCTGGCAAACTCTAGGCTTTTACCCAGTTCATCCAGAATTAACAGCACATGCGTATTGGCTTCATTGGTGACTTCTTGCAGCGCTTGCAGAATTTGGCGATCGCTAACTTGACACTTACCTTCCTCGGCTTCAGATTGCCAAGTACTCAACTGCCTTAAAATCTCCGGTTGTCGCCCCTTCCCTTGCCAAAACCGTTCCGCTCCCGAAGCCAAAGCACGGGCGATCGTCCAACTGAGGGGTTCGCTGCGTCCTGTAGCAACTGCAATCACAAAACCGCGATCGGGTAATTGTGCGTTTATCGCCTCCATCACTGGCGAATTCTCCCCAAAAGCTTCCCGCGCAATGGCAACAGCTTGCGATCGCATGGGACTATCTTGGGGATGGCATAATCCAGCGATATAGTGGGCAAATGCCGATTTTCCCGAACCATACACCCCCGTTAATGTCCAGGATTTATGAGCCGTGGTTTCTGTGAATGCCGAAACCATCCGCTCCAACGTAGATGCAGAGCGCTCTGTTAGAATATAGCCTTCGATAGCCTGCGATCGTTCAATATCTCGCTCCAAATTCACCGAGCGATAATAGCGGCGATATAACTGAAAATAATTCGCTAAAACTTTTTTATTCATGTTTTTTTCCTTATCGAGCATCATAATAAGATTTGAGTATGCTGTAGCCTAAAGTTTTGGGTTCATCATCAAAGGTCAATTGCAACTTGCCCGCCACATCCGTAATCTGAATCATCTTAAACTGACGGTTCACCGTTTCAATCGCTCTACAGATCGCGCTCTCAGTCAGCTTAAAAATCAACCCCGGACTGCCAAAATCGTACAGAAGATTGGCTAGAGCAATGGTCCGAGCAGACAATTCTTTTTGAGCCGCATAATCCAGACAAGCATAAACAATAATTTCCTCAGGTAAACTCGGTTTATAGCCAATCCGAAACGTATAATATTTCGACTCTCCAACCTGATGAATTAAGCCTAATTCCGTAAACGGACAATCGAGAGAATCTTCACTTTTCCAAGATTTAGATGGCTGTTCTACATACATTCTCAACAAACAACTCACATCCTTACGCAGGGAAGAGTCCGCAATTTTAGAGCTACGGCGATCGCGATAGTCAACCAAATGGTTAAATAAGTTTTCTTGGGTAAACTCAATTAAGCGAAATTCATTAAAAATCACCTCCCAAGCTGTCCCTGAACAAGGAGATTTCAAGAAATACCAATGTAATAGCCACAAGGAAGCCGGATCTTCCAGATAAGCATCCCAACCGTCTTCTCCCAAAAGCTGTTTGGCAAACGCTGTGGGGCTATCGTTTTCTAAAATCTTAAACGCACCGCACCAATAGCGAATAGATTTTACCATGTTTTTCCCCACTCCCAACTGAACAGGGGCATCCTCTGCAAGAAAAATTTTGTCATCTTTTACCGCACTATCAAACCCTTTCTTGAGCCAACCAAAGCGAGGATGAAAGGTTTCATGACGCGCGAAAATAATTCCGGTATTCGGAGAATTAGTAGAAGCTGCCTGTGGCAAATTTTCTATGGTTAATTGCTTCAAGATAGTTTAAAATTAGTTCTAAGGTAACTTTCCTATTTTACTATGATTTTATAATTAATGCCGAGAGAAAAGAGGCCTTGAATAGTGACTGCTTTGGTAGTAAAAAATACCCGAACAAACTAAGTGGGTACGATCGCTTAAAATATCCCTAATGGTTGATTCATCAATACAATCTTCTACGGGAGTTTTTCCACCCTTTTTAAGGGATTCAGACCTGCCAGAAATAGATTGTAAATACAGAGTTTCTTGAATTGCATTCCAATCTGTTTCGCTAATCACAATAGGATTACCGGCTGCACCTTGTAATAAAATAGGTTCAGCATTTTTAATCGATCGTTCAATTAATTTATCAATTAGATCAGCATATTTATTTTTTGATAGAGTTTCCATGGAACTCCCCTTCTCGATGACAAATGATAAACTAAGCAAAGCCAGTATTTTAGATAACCATCATGGCTGAATATTCGATTCTAGGTTTTTCAAAACTCTCAGCACCTCACACAATTCATTCTGTAAAGGCAACAGGGAAAAACTGCGAGAAATATCATATTGTGGCCTTCCTTGAGAACTGAGCTTCAGAAAAAAGAATTCCCCACCATTGGTTACCATTGCAAATGCCGGTTTCTCTGGATGAGGATTCGCCATCATATAGGCAAGAGTTTGGGGAATTGCCGTATCTAGATTCAGTTGGCTACTTTTCGATTCCAAAACTGCGATCCAAATTCCTTGGGAGATTAGCAAAAAATCAATTCTACCTCGTAAAAATTTCTCCGAGACTTCACTATCCGAGACAGAAGTTGTCGCTTCAACAGCAACTTCGGCTTGCATTTGAAACGGCGGATCGTAAAATCCTGCCAACTCCAATAAGGCAGATAACACGACTAAATTCACTAATCCTTCAGCCAGATACAGCGCGAAGCGCTGCTATGAGGTACATTGTTGATCGTAGATGTGAGTTGTCATTGCGACCGCAGGGAAGCAATCGCCAAGATTGGGGGATTTTGCGATTGCTTCATTCCACTTGCGTGACCTTCGCAATGACCGATCTCAATGAGACTGTACTCCGTTACAGCGCAAAGCGCTGTATCCCTGAGCGCGATGATAGCGATATCTAGCTCTAATTCGATCTAATTCTGTTTTTTCTGTCTCCGTTAACTCCGGTAAATCAACTTGCCATTCGGTAAAAAAGTCAGGAGCGACTGTCTGCACTAAATTAAAGTGCTGCTCTGCTTCTCCGATAGTGGTTATTTTTTGAGTAATCGCTGTTAAAGACATGGTGATAAAGCGCTTTCCGCTGTTGCAGACATGAAACGCGCGGTAATGGGTAATAGGTTCTTTTAATCCCGATTGGCAATCAAGCGAGATTGTTTCTCAGTCCAGAGGACAAAATCCTGTTCATAGAGAGAAGTTTTGATCGTCTTCACTCTCTGTGACTCCGAAACAAATTGGATTGTTAATTACTTCAATCTATTTTACAATTATTTTACCCATTAGCCATGACCAGCGCGAAGCACTTATATTAATGATGAAAGGAATCTGGCTCGAAAATCAAAACCTGCAACTGCGAACTGATTTATCTACTCCCACTCCTCCAGAGGGAGAAGCGTTAGTCAAAGTGTTGCGGGCGGGAATTTGTAATACAGATTTAGAACTGATGCGTGGATACTATCCCTATACGGGGATTCTCGGTCATGAATTTGTGGGTGTTGTGGCGCAAGGGCCGGAAAATTTACTCAATCAACGGGTGGTGGGGGAAATTAATGCCAGTTGTGGAACCTGTCGTTTTTGTCAACGCGGAGAACCCACCCATTGCGAAAATCGGACGGTCTTAGGAATTGTGAATCGGAATGGGGCATTTGCGGATTATTTAACATTACCGATTAAAAATTTACACCCGGTTCCGGATACGGTTGAGACCAATGCAGCCACGTTTACAGAACCTTTAGCGGCAGCGTTGGAAATTCAAGAACAGGTATCGATTACTGCTGAAGACCGGGTTTTAGTGGTTGGGGATGGCAAGTTGGGGCAATTGGTGGCTCAAAGCTTGGCTCTGACTGGATGCGATCTGTTGGCGATTGGTCGTCATCGGCAGAAGTTAGCCAATTTAGAAGCCCTGGGAATTAAGGTGGGGTTTGCAAATAATGTACAAGATGGAACATTTGATCGCAGTATAGAATGTACGGGAAATCCAGAGGGATTTGCGATCGCCGCTCGCGCCCTGCGTCCACGGGGAACCATTGTCCTAAAAAGCACGTATGCCGGCAACCTAACCCTGGATGCTTCCACCCTCGTCGTCAACGAAATCACCTTAATTGGATCGCGCTGCGGTCCCTTTGACAAAGCCTTGGCTCTCCTAGAGCAGCATCAAATCGATATTAACCGTTTAATCCAAGCAGAATATCCCCTCAGCGAAGGTCTAGAAGGCTTTAAATTGGCTCAACAAAAAGGAGCCTTGAAAGTATTATTGAATATGGAAAACTAAGGAATAGGCAATCGTAAACGAGCAGGGTGCGTTAGCAACAGCGTAACGCACCTATGATATTAAAACCGAGAAGGACGATACAATACAGAAATCTCTTGCAGTCGTTTTGCCTCTTCCATAAAATGGGGATTTTTAAACACTCGATTATTTTGATTCCATTGTGGATCTTTCACCTTAAATGTCGATAAGCAATCCTTGAGAATATCATCATTATCTCCCCAATTAATCCATTCCTGGCTTAAACAGTGCAAGCCTGCCCGATCGCAATACTCTGCAAACAGTTTAGCGGTCATACTTTCAGCTCGCATATGGGGATTTGGAAAAGTAATATTCCCGGAACTGTCCTTAAAATGACCCATATTAGAATGATGAAAAAATCCAGATCCATTGGGTTTAAGTTTTCGCCCTAGCTGCATTAAGTAAGCTTGCATTACATCAGATTCAGCATGAACCAGAGAATCAAAGCTGAAGACGAAATCAATAGAGCGATCGGGAATCATATCTAAAGACTTCCCATCATTCACATAATAGTTAATGTGGGAATAGTTAGCGAACCGTTTTTGACAAATTTCAATACAAGGTTCAGCTAAATCAACAAGGGTTAACTCTTGACAATAATCCTTAAAATAGGTGGTAAATCGACCATAACCCGGGGCAATTTCTAAAATGGTGCCCGTGGGAATAAAGGCTTGAATCCGAGGATACAGGGTTCCCCACCATAAAAATTCTGTGCCGCCCCAAGCATGAGACCATTCATCACCTCGATCGGACCAGCTATAATTTGACCAAAATTCTAGATTATATTCAACGGTTGGCATAGTTTAGGGATAGGTAAGGTTGGTTCAAGATAGTTTAAAATTAGTTCTCAGGAAACTTCTCTATTTTACTATGATTTTTATGAATTCCAAAATTTTTCCGTTAGCAAAACCTCTAAATCTTCTGGAAACACGCAGATTTGAGGAAAATCGATCTTCGGATAAATTTCTTCAACATCCGATCGTACATCTTCCCAGATTTCCGTGAAAATCTCGGCAAAATAGAGAATGGAATTGTGGAGGTAACTGCCTCTAAGTACAGGACAAAAACGGTAAGCAGTGGAGAAAATCAAAGAGATACTTGGATTGAGTCTGATGAAACCCCATCTGCTTCTTCTTTTCAAGCCTTTTGTTCAAGCCTTTTGTCCTGTACTGAGATTACCTATTGCCTGGATCAATTAACCTTCTTCCCCTTGATTTTCAGTCACCATTGGATCGCGCCAAAAGACGATCGCCTCATTCAAGGGTTGAATCTGAGTTCCTGGGAAGTAGAATTGTACGATTCTCTCCCCATTCCAACCTAACTCTGCCAAGCGATAAGCCCCTGTTTGACTTAATCCTACCCCATGGCCAAAGCCCCCACCGACAAAGGTATAGCCTTTGAGCGCTTGGTTCTCATCTAACATGGGGTCAAGATAAAAGAGGGTACTAATGGGAGGATAAAAGGCGTTGCGAATTTGGTCTTTACTAATTTCTAAGGGCCCCTTATCGGTTTGCACTTCCATCGTTAACACCCGACCCGATGGCGATCTCTCAGTTATTTTTACACTCTCAATTTTTTGGATACCCGTCATGGGATGGTTGCGGTTGCCCAAATATTTGTTCAAGAACTCGGTCATATCTTTTAAGGAAGTGCTATAGCTCCACCGGAAACGGTTCCACCCAGTTTCATTAAATCCCTGTTTCAGATTGAGAAATTCCCGTAAATTCGCTTCATTGCCCAAGCTTTTTTGGGCTAAATCCCATACTAGCCCGGTCGAATCAACCCTCGCTTGCAGATAGGGTCGTGCCGGGCCATTCCAAACATCTTCAAAGGGTGCAGTAATGCCACCGGTGGTGGAAGAATAGAGGGCATCGACCAATTCATTCTCGTAGGTGGCAACTAAAGAGCGAGTCGCGGCGATCGCCCGATCCGCTCTAGCTGAAGCATCTCCTAACCCCCAATAAACCTGACAATCTGTGGTCGCACAGAGTTCATAATCATCAATACCAAAGCGGCGTAAGTTTCTTAGGGTATAGGTTCGCGCTAGAATGGCTTGGGCTTCTACGGCTGCGGGGGGAGCTTGGGGGCCGATTTCATGGGGAACCACGCCCCGTAAATAGGTCTCTAAGGGGACAAAATTGACCAAGGTGTAATTGCCATAGGCGTTGGGTTGCATTCGCAAGGAACCGCCATATAATCGGGTCACTCCTTCAGGATGTACCACTTGAATCCGGTTATTACCACTGCTGATATCCACAGAACGGCGGTTATATCGATACCCATTCACCACCCAATAGGCTTGGGGATAGTGGCGTAAGACTTTCGTCTCAATATGGGCGATGGTATTGCCTTCAGACTTTAAGCTATCGAGCAACATGCGGCGCAGTAGAGGCGTACTATATACCTCGCGCTTGGCCCAAACTTGCCAGCGATCGGGATTAGCAACTTCGACCTCTAAACCCCGTTCTCGCCATTTGTGGGCATCATGTTCGGCACTTTCAAAGCTGCGATGGGTACTTAAGACTACTCGTTCCTCAACCATCGGTTGGGGTAGAGGCTTCATCTCAATTTGGAGTTTAACGGCATCAGTGTCTAGGGTAGCCTCTCCCTCTGTCGTTGCATAGCGTAGCGTTAGGCGATCGCCCGATAGCGCTCTCAACGTTAAGGTTTCCCCAGGTCGATCGCCAAATCGTTGCTCAATCCCAATTTTCAGCAGGCGTTCGCGAAGCGTCTCCGTAGGAGAATTGGCTTGAGACCATCCCGGAAGTGCTGAAACACCGACCATTGCCAGCGACATCATGGCCGCGCTTACCCATTTCCGAGGTTGAAGTCCCATTGTTTTAAACCGGATCATGATATTTCCACTCTCCCATCAGGCTGACTACTGGATACTGTATTGATACTGTACATAAATCCTGAATACAGCGATCGCCCATTGTTCCACCGGAAACTTATAGCGCTTCGCGCTAGGCAATAGGCAATAGGCAATAGCTTGTATGGCTTAGGGTCTAAGGCTTCAAGCTAAAGAGCCAGCAGATTACGGATGGGAACCCGATCGCCGCGTAAGCATTCAGAAATGCCTATCGCTTGAGTCTATACTCCCATAGACTACAAGTGATACCATAATGTGCAACTCTTAACTATCCTCACACCCTTACCACCAGAGAGGTTCCCTTGAACAGAACAATCGTTAACTCCAGTACCGTTCTATTCACCCTACTGACTCTGAGTTTGAGTACGGCAATTGCCCCCAAACCGGTGTTGGCTTCTGAATCTATCGCTCAACTCACCCCAGGAGTCTCCACTGAACGGCCAACCCTATGGGTAAATCCCCAAAGCGGAAACGATCGATCGGGAAATGGCACATCCCAAGCACCCTATCGAACCTTAACCTATGCCTTGCGGATGGCCTCCCCCAACCATATCATTCAACTCTCTGCGGGAACCTATTCTCAGCAAACGGGCGAAGTTTTTCCCATTCAATTAAAACCCAATGTAATTGTGGTCGGGAGCCCCGATAATAAAGGGAAAAACGTGATTATTCAAGGAGGGGGACGCTTCCTCAGTCCCACCTTTGCCCGGCAAAATATTACCCTCCTGGGAGCCAACGATGCTGCTCTGGCTGGCGTAACGGTGACCAACCCCCATGGTCGTGGTTATGGATTATGGATTGAATCGAGTTCTTTAGTGGTTGCGGATAATACATTTACCGGGAATGTGCATGATGGCATCTCTATCACGGGTAGAAGTGGCTCTGTGATTCGGAGTAACCATTTTACTGGCAATGGAGCCAATGGCATGACCATCTATGGCACATCGAATCCAGAAGTCCGGGATAATGTCTTTGACAATACTGGATTTGGCATTAACATTAATCAAAATGCTACACCCTTAATTATCAATAATCAAATTATCAATAATCGCGATGGTGTTGTCGTGCAAGCCAAAGCAACCCCCATTTTACGGGAAAATCGCATCGAGAATAATCGGCGTAATGGGTTAGTGGCGATCTCTGAATCTCAACCTAATCTCGGTACATCGAATGAACCAGGAAACAATCAATTCAGTAATAATGGCGAATATGATATTAATGCTCAAGGTGCGAAAAATACGATTCCTGCCTATGGCAATCAACTGATTACCCGTCGTATTGCGGGTCGTCTGGACTTCCAAGGAACGGCTGCCTTGATTCAGTCGGCTCCAGAAAGCTCGCGTCCGAGTCCCCCTCCCTTACTGCTACCTACCCCTTCTCGTCCCGTTGCTCCTCCTCCAACGAATAACTCCCCCACTCCTGCACCGATTCCCATTCCTGTTCCCCCTCCCCAATCCAGGACACCTCTTCCTGCACCTCCTGCCCCCCAGCAGCGATCGCCCCTTCCTGCTCCCAACCGTAGTTCTTCAGTCACCTCCCAAGTTCCTAACTTAGATCCCCTTCCCGTTCCCAATATCGATATTCCTTTGGGAGATAACCGCTATGCTGGTCGCATTCCTAACCGAGCCAGTGCGCCGGGAACACCACCTCCTCCTCCGACTAGCGTGGCTTCTGCTTTAGGCTTGCGCTATCGAGTGATTGTGTATGCTTCCTCTACCCAAGAACAAAACCAGGTAAAATCTGTAGTTCCGGATGCCTTCCGCAGTTCTTACCAAGGGCGATCGGTGCTTCAAGTCGGTGCATTTGCAACGGTAGAAGAAGCCCAAGACAGGCTGGAGTTAGTTCGTAATACTGGGTTACGAGCAGAATTGGTAGACTATTAGATCGCTAAATTGGTAGAGTATTAAATTAAGTCGAAAGTAAAAAGTAATGGGAAGTAATCGGAGATCTCTACATCTCCTGATTTTCCTATTTTTTTACCCCATAAGACTTTCAATTAATCCACGTAGGAGTGAGTTGATCGATTTATGCATATTCATCACCTCGAAGAATGGCAACATTCCCATGATTTTTTAGTCGATCGCCATAGTGCCGAACGAAAAACCCAAATCGTGACGGCTCTTACCCTGGTCACAATGATTGGTGAGATTGTAGCCGGTACAATTTTTGGTTCCATGGCTTTACTGGCTGATGGCTGGCACATGGCTACCCATCTGGCTGCCTTTGGAATTACGTTATTTGCCTATCAATATGCTCGCTCTCATGCCAATAACCCTAGATATACGTTTGGCACGGGTAAAGTTAGCACTCTCGGAGGGTTTGCTAGTGCGGTGGCTCTGGCAGTGGTCGCTTGTGTGATGGTAGTGGAGTCCATTGGTCGTTTATTACAACCGGAAGCGATTCAGTTTAATGAGGCGATTATTGTTGCGGTGATTGGTTTGGTCGTGAATTTAGTGAGCGCTCTGTTGTTAGAGGATCATCACGATCATGCTCACGAACATCACGATCGCGAGCATCACGAGCATCACGATCATAATCTTCGTGCTGCCTATTTCCATGTGTTAGCTGATGCTTTAACCTCGATTTTGGCAATACTGGCTCTGTTTGCTGGCAAGTTTCTGGGTTGGATCTGGATGGATGCTGCTATGGGTGCGATCGGAGCGATGGTGATTAGCAAATGGTCTTATAATCTGTTGCGAGAAACCAGTGCTGTGTTGCTTGATGGGGCGATCGACAAAAAAACCAAGCTCGATATTATTCATCAGATTGAACAGGATGCAGATAATCGGGTCGTGGATTTGCATGTCTGGTATCTGAGTGAAGATCATTTAGCCGCAACCATTTCCCTGGTTACCCACTATCCCCAAAAACCTGAATATTATAAAACGCTTCTTGCCCCCATTTCTGCCCTTTCTCATGTGTTGGTTGAAGTTAATCCCTGTAAGGGAGAACCTTGTATGGAAGTGGCATCAAGTAAGCCTTAAAAGAGGATTAATTAATCCATCCTTTAATCTCTTTTTCGGTTAACAATCGCTCGAGTTTAATATACTCACTTTTTGTCGCTTCATACAGGTGTTTCATCATCACGGGTTCACCAGAATCGGCGGCTAAAAATGCGGCGTTGAGGGCAATATTGCGAATGTTTCCTCCAGCCACATTGAGGTTAGAAAGCTTTCGGGGATCTAAGCCGTTGGTTGGTGTTTTTGCTGGAAAAATTCGCTGCCAAATGGCTTCGCGACTGTCGCGATCTGGAAAGGGAAATTGGACAATAAAGCGGATACGGCGCAGAAAGGCTTGATCGATCGCCCCTTTCAGGTTAGTGGTTAGCACGCATAATCCCTGATAAGCCTCGATACTTTGCAGTAAATAACTGACTTCCATATTCGCGTAGCGATCGCGGCTATCCTGCACTTCTGAACGCTTTCCAAATAGAGCATCGGCTTCATCAAACAACAGGATCGCGCCCCCCATTTCGGCAGCATTAAATACCTGTTTTAAGTTTTTCTCTGTTTCACCAATATATTTACTGACGACTGAACTTAAATCAATCCGATATAAATCTAACTTTAACTCACGGGCAATAATCCCGGCTGCTAACGTTTTACCGGTGCCACTTTGCCCGGAAAACAGGGCGCTAATGCCTAACCCGCGTCGCTCATTGCCAGCAAATCCCCACTCTTCATACACTCGCACCCTCTGTCGTAAGTGGGCAACCATTTGATACAAAGTTTGTTTATGCTGGGCGGGTAAAATTAAATCGTTCCAACTGGCTTTAGTTTCAATCCGAACAGCGAGATCGTCTAAACTCGGTCGAGCTTGCAAGCGGCAAAAGTGCCAGAGGCGATCGCCGATAGTATCCGGTTCTGTAAGTCCGATTTCTAATGTCGCACAAGCCGCCTTAATCGTCGTCGAGGGTAAATTAAATTGGGATGTAATCCCCTCTAAATGACCGTTGAGTTTTTCAGTAGCCTCTCCCAAATGGGTTTGCCACAGTTGCAATTGTTCATAATAGGAAAGTTTGGGAACATCAAACGTCAGCAGAGGAACATTAACTGAAGAAAACCGGATCGCAGTAGAAATGATAACCGGCGTTTTCAAGTCTTGGATAAAATCAGTTAAAATCGCCTGTTGGCTCATTTCTGAACCTTTAACCGGATTGTATTCCAATAACAGTAAACTTGGAGCTAAGAGCATCCCCCGTCGCCAGCGAAAAACTACATGTTTTAGCTCCTTCGGATCGCTAGGTAAATGGCGACTGGACAGAACTTGTACGGGCAGTTGAAAATAGTCCCCAATATTTTGGGCGATCGCCCGTTTATCTTCTAAATTCCATCCGCATAATTGTACTGGATGGGACGTGAGTAAACCGGAAATAGCCAACTCGACAATCTTTTGATGGGATACCGATAAAGAGGGGACAGGAAGGGCAACAGATTCAAGCAGTAGGGCTAATTCTTCGTCTTGATAAACATTCCCCAATAAATAATGTAAAATGCTCTCATCTATCTCAAGTTTGGTGTGAGTAATATCTTCATTTTCTGCTAAACTCAGCAAATGCCATAATCTTAGCGGTCTTTGGGGGTGAAGAGCATCCCAATGGACATCAGGAAAAAGAGCGATCGCCAATTGAAACGTAGGATAAGTTAAATTGGCATCCTCCTGAGCATGGGCACAGAGCGCCGGAACCTGGGGATGCAACGTCCGCGCTGCACAGAGCAACAGTACCTTGCGTTCAAAGGGAGACAGCTCAAACACCTTGCACAACTGCTCTAAAGCCGGAAGCGGTTCCTCCATATCCGAGGGAGGTACATCGAGATCAATGGAAGGAGTATCCGCAAGATCGAGATTTTGCAGTTGACGAATGTGGCGATCGAGACGACGATGGATCTCACCAATACAAAGACTCAAATACTGCATAAGCTCTGGATACTTACCTCTAACCCTCAAAACTTAAAACTTACAGAACCTTGTGCTGTTCTGGAGTACACTTTTAAATTCCCAAAGCCATGTACCACAATCCTATTCCCTATTCCCCATTCCCTATTCCCTAGCGCAAAGCGCTGTATCTCTCCACTGAAACCCATCATAGGCTACCCCTTTGTCTCATTTGACTGTGAGTAAAAACTACTGTCTCTATTATAGATTTTTAAGTTGGATGCAATTGGGGCTACAAGCAACTCTTACACTTGAATTCAACTGATATAATAGCAGTAAGCTTGTTTCCATGGGTTTCTAAATTATGCCCTGCTCCATCCGCCGCCAAAAAATTGCCCAACAGAGTTCTGCTCCTCAGCAATCTTCTAGTCGGTTTGTGCCTAAAGTTCTGCCCTCTGTACAGCGCAAGGAAAGCCAAGAACAATCCCTAGCTCAGTTTAAGCCAGCATCACACTATCAATACAATAGTCTGCACGAGATATATGGCCATTCAGCGCCAGTGCAAACAAAGCTTACCATCGGCAAACCTGGGGATGTCCACAGAAAGCAAGCCGATACAGTAGCTCATCAAGGGTTTACCCACCTGAATCAACCTGAACCTCAACCGCGTCAAGACATACAGAAAAAAGAAAATATCGCTCCAGATCTGCAACAACAGGAACAATCAGCCTCTGAACAAGAAGGCGATTCGTCTCCCTCCAGAACATTAGCGGCAATTCAGGATTTAAACCCCGTCAGTTCCACTTCTGAGAATACTATCCAACGAGCGATCGGATTAGAAATTGAAGTCCCTGTACCTGTTGATAAAATGAGTACGACGAACATGGCAAAACTTCGCAATTGGACAGCAGCAGAATTTGGCAATAGCAAAGAGAATGATCTCAAGGCTAAATTTAGAAATGTTGGTGAGACATACACATTAGAAGATCTCAAAGAAGATTATCCAAATGAAGTTACGTATTTTTTAACTCTATCAGAGACACAACAGCAAGAATATCTAGAGAAGAAAAAGAGTAATAAGAAAATGGTAAACAGCTTAAAATGGGTTGCTAATATGTCCAAAGAGCATAAAAAGACATTTTTAGAGATAGTGCGATTCGTTCGGGCGAAAATGGAAGTCAAAATGACTGAAGTGTATGCCAGGCAAGGATCAGAACAATATGAACCTTGACAACTTAGGAACCTTAGAGGTTAAATTCCTCTCCCGTAGGTGTAACGGTGAAA
>NZ_JAGHZH010000129.1:0-26734 GCF_017746885.1 Roseofilum sp. SBFL
GATGTTATGAGGTACAGTAATCGAAATTTTCCTTGAGAGTGCCTTCCCATGAAAAGCCGGAAGAATGGGCATTATAGCGTGAAAAATGGTTTTCCTATTACCTATTACCTATTACCTATTACCGCGCGAAGCGCTGTAAACTGAAGAAAATTGTTATTCTTTTCTAAGATAAACCCAATCCATCTTAATGTAGGGACTCAGTGGTTGAGGATAATCTACCCTTATACACTCAACATCAATAGTATGATTTCCAAAATCAGAAATCACTTCTGTCGCCACACACTCAATAGATTCTTGATCGTTGTTATCATCAAATTCGCCATCAAAAATTGCAAGGATTTGAATTACTTGTTGATCGTATGCACAAGTTACGCCTCGAAGGTTCGCTCCAATTTCTCCTAAAAGAGCTCTTTGTAAGGACAATCTAACCCTTGTGCTAAGTTCAGTAGGAGTAATATTCTCTGAAGTCACTTTAGTCTATGGCATTGCTGGAACAATATATACACCATATTTACTATAGTGTATTACCCATTAAGGAATTGCCAATTTTATCCGCAATTCCAGCAATCCAAGCTTCATCTTGCTTCGTATAACTGCGCGGTGCATTCGCACCTAAAATCATCACGCCATTTTCTCCCAAGGGTTGACAAATAACTCCTTGTGTGTTATCAGGTAAATAATCAAATTCAATTTTGCCAGGATAAATATTGAGATTGACTAAATAAACCGGTTTACCTTTATCTAGAACCCGTTGCACAATGGGGCCGGGTTTAACCTCAGACTTTGGGCCTAAAATACCTCGGCGCAGCAGCACTTGACCTTGATAATAAACCACCAGCGATCGCCCCGCCGTATTCGTCAGCAATAATTGGGAAGCCCAAGCTAACTCAACTTTGACAAAATCTGGTAACTCAGGAGAAAGTTCAAAGCCCTCTTCTCCAATTAATTGCACCCGTTCTGGAGGGACAGGTTGAATCTGCTGCCATAGTAATCCGGTTAAAATGAGCAGGGCGCTAATCATCACGCCTACCACATCGGAACGGCCTTGGGAAGGCGTTAACTCTGGCGTGAATAGGCGATTCACCATTAACAGCGTTCCCCCGATTATGCCAACGATAATCGGCAGGAGTCGCAAAAATTGGTTGGGATCAGTGCGTTTGACAGTCAAGGCAATTAATATAGCGCTTCGCGCTCGCAGAAGGGTAATTGGGAAGCCGATGGTAGGGGAGAGAGTTCCCCCACCCCTACTCAAAAATTATGGCTTAAATCGATAAGCCCAAGTTCAGACCTAAAAAGGCATGAACAAACAACAACGCCAATGCTGCCGTACCCAAATAAGCATGAAGAGTACGCAAAGAAGGTTTATTATCGCCCCCAAACTTGGTAATTGAAATTGCGCCATTGAGACCCAACAGTACTAAGACAATTGAACCCGTCCAAAAGTGGGGACTTTCGAGAATAGGCTGTCCTTGCATCACCAAAGATAAAACCCCTCCGGTATATCCGAGGCCTAAGAATAGAGTTAAAAATGGGGCCAGTTTGCGGTGATTGAGCTTATTTTGAGTCGCTACCTCTTCATCCGTGGCACTCCGTCCGCGCCATCCAGCAACGGCCACAAACGTGCCTAACACAAAAACGACAATGCCCATCATTAGGGGATGTCCCCAATGGGTTATGGGTTCAGGAATGCCTAAACCAGCGAAATAATCGGCAATGGGGTTAACAATCGGTTGCAAAAGGTCTCTAATGGTGTCCATGGAGTAATCCGAGTAATGATTCAGTCAAGTGATTTGCTAGCCCCAGACTTTAGGATTTAAAAGTCTGTGGGGTTGTTTCTGAAGTCTTGATAAGACCTCAATACTTTATTAGTGTAAACAGCAATGTCCCCTTGGTTATACAAATTTGGATTACCCGAGACCCACCAAGCTGCTGTTCTGCGGATGGCAAGGTCTTCATCTTGGGCACTTGTGTCATATTCTTCAGCTAGAACATCCCCAACAATACAAACCAAAACGGTTCTGGTTTGCCCCATATTGGCGGCAAATGCTTCTGGGGTTACTGTTTCCCCCAGACACCATTGAGACCATCGGGTAATGTTGTTAGCTCTAATTTTCCAGGGGCCATAGAGCGTTTCTGCGGTTTGCCCTTGGGGGGCAGATACTCGCAGAGCTTCGACTAGGGCTATAACTTTATCGCGGGGTAGCTCCGCTAAAGCAGGCAACACCCACAGGACTAGGCTGGCGATTGCCCCTAGTCCTCCTAATCTCCAATATTTAGTTTTCACTCCTCATCACCTGTTAATGGTTAAGTTTGATGCTCACACTTTTTAAAGCATAGGCTTAACCATATAAATGAGCCACCCATTCCCCATAGCCGTTATAGTGTAGGGTCGGTTGTCTGGGCCAACTGAATGCAGATCCATTACTAATGAGCCGTTCCGTCGCTTGAGACCATCGGGGATGGGGTTTATCCGGATTTACATTGGCTTCAAAATCATATTCCTTCGCATCGATCGTATTCCAAAATGTTGCCGGTTGAGTGTCCAGAAATTCAATTTTGACAATCGATTTTGCTCCCTTAAAGCCATATTTCCAAGGAATCACTTGACGAATGGGAGCGCCATGCTGTTTGGGTAAGTCTTGACCATAAATTCCTGTGGCAAAAAAGGCTAATTCATTAGCCATTTCCTCAATTCGCAATCCTTCCGTATAGGGCCAGGGAAGAGGCGAAAACAGATTCCCAGAGGGGCCGGTACTAATTTGCTTATCATACCAAGAGGTAAATCGGACAAATTTAGCCTCAGATGTGGGTTCAACCGCTTCGATCAGTTTACGCATCGGAAACCCTAACCAAGGTACAACCATTGCCCAAGCTTCCACACATCGAAATCTATAGACGCGCTCTTCTGTTTGAAATTTATTTCGGAGATCGTCCATATCATAGGTTTGGGGATTTTTCACCAATCCTCCAACTTCTACTTTCCAGTTTTCTGTGGGCAAAGCTTGGGCTGCTTGCTGAATCGATTTGGTGCTTCCAAATTCGTAAAAGTTATTGTATTTAGAAGAAAGGGATTGGGGAGTAATCTCCAAATCTCCTTTGAGAAACTCTGGATTTTGAGCGATCGCCTCTGGCGTGGTATAACCATATTCAATATTGCTCGATTGATTTTGCTGACCACAAGCGGTTAACGGGAGCAAACTAGCAGTAATGCCGACTCCCATCAGTCCCTTGAGCAATTTCCGCCGATTCATGAATACGGACTCTGGGGTGATCTGGCGATCGGGTATATCCCAGATTTTGGGAACTTTGATTAAGGTCATGGCTACATTGGCAAACTAAAAGCTATCACAAACGAACACAAGCAATATCTAGTTATATTAACGTATTTTAATATTTTGTTAAGTTCAAAATCCTCAAAAGTCTGGGTTGAAGAGGTATGATTTCCCTAGGTATATTCAATCCTTATTCAGGTTTCCCTGTCAATTCAAGTATTAAAATTACCATGATCGAGATTAAAAAGACTCTTGCGACTATTGTCGGCATTAGCGTAGGATTAACAACTGCAACGATCGCCGCTAACCCCGATCACGTTACTCAACTACTGAATGGAGGTCGCACCTGTCAAGGATGCGATCTGATTAACGCTGATTTAAGCAACATTACCGGCAGAACCGTTAAAGGTTCTCAACTCAGGCAATCTCGCTTAATGAATGCCAACTTAAGTAACAGTAACTTTGAAGGTGCTTATTTCACTTGTGCTGATTTAAGTAATGCTAATTTACAAGACGGAAAATTTCAATGGTCTAACTTTGTAGATGCTAAATTACAAGGGGTCGATCTGCGAGGTGCAGATTTAAGAAATACCGACTTAACCGGAGCTGATTTTACGGGGGCGATCGTTGACAATCAGATTAAACTCAATGGGGCTAAAATGCCCGATGGGGCAACCATTTACCAAGGCGATCCAGAAACCCCAGAACAGATGCGAGAACCCGTTGATTTGAATACCTTAGATTTTCAAAGAGCGAGAGAAGAACGGGCAAAACGTCGCTATTGTGAATCTACAAATAACCGGTAATTTCTAAAGAGTTCTTCTCTCTGAGAAACCGGTTTTCTTGAAGAAATTAAGTTTCTAGCTCTCCTCTAAGAATCTACAATATAGCTAGAACTTAATAACTCTTGTGCTGCTTCTAGCATTTGTGGGGCTAATTCTTGTAAATCCTCTCGATTATCTAAATAAACTTGCAGGGCTGATAGGGGATCGACTTCCTTTCCTTGGCCTAATTCCGGAAGTCGAGTGCGGGAGAGTTGACTGACTAATTCGGGTTGGATCGTATAACTATGGGTCACTTCTAGCCGTTCGTGAAGTTGCTGGGAATCGATTAAATCTAATTGTTCGGAACGAATCTGATAAATCAATCGTACCACGGCATCTTGAAGGGAAGATTTTTCTAAGGTACGAATCAGTTGGTCTTGGGGATCTTCTGCCTGACTTAGATTAACTTTAATCGTCTTAAACGAGCGCACAGATAAGGGTGAAAATTCTAAATTTGCCTGTCCTTTATCCACTTCTACTAGTATATAACCTTTCTGTTCTTTTTCTTCGCTAAAATCCACCCGTTCAATACTGCCAGGATAGACAACGGGTGGATGCTCGCAGAGGATTTGATGTTTGTGAACGTGACCGAGGGCTACATAATCAAAACAAGGACGTGCCAAGATGGATAAGGGTATAGTAAACCCTTTGCCAACAGCTAAAAACCGCTCTGCACCATAGTGGGCATTATCGACCATCACATGGGCTAAAAGAATCGTGGGAAGATCTCGATTCAGACGGCGAATTTGCGCTTCAAGGGCAGTTCGCAACCGGTCGATTAATTGATGATTAATTTCTGAAAGGGATAATTCTTGGGTTTCTGGACGAGTAAATAAACTCGAACGAGTTAACCAGGGGAGGGTAATCACTTGAATGGGGCCATGGGCAGTGGTAATCTCATGTAAGGCTAGGCGATCGCCAACAATAAACCCTGGAACCCCCAACGTTTGGTAAATCGATAAACTCGCCCCCCCTTTTCCTTGAGCATGTTGATCGTGGTTACCCACCAATAACACCGTCGGAATATTCGCCTCCACTAGACGATAAAACTGCCCAGCAAACGCTTGACTGACATAGGGGGGAGGTGTAGCATCTGGAAAAGCATCGCCGCCAAATAAAACTAAATCGACAGGTTCGGCGATCGCGCGATCGATACAGTAGGACAAGCTCCTGATAAAATCCTCCAAACGGGTATTTAAACCTGTTTCTGGGTTCACTCTTCCATGACTTAACCCACTCCCCAAATGGATATCCGATAGATGTAAAACCTTAATCATCCTGTCTCTCCAGCAACAAAAATACCCCCCATTAACTTCAGGGTTATGGGGGATGAGAGAATCTAAAGCTGATCATCATCGTATTTAGAGGTGCAGGACTAGAAAATATTCTATCCTACTCAACTCTTAACTGGTTTGATTAGAGTCAATCCGTCCACTGCCTCGACGAGCAGTTTTCATGCTATCAAAAGATTGGGAGGAAGGGCACTCCGTATCATCACACCGTCCGCTTCCGCGATGGGTTTGACTCTCTTCTACATATTGGGAAGATTGATTTGAATAGGAAGCAACCTTAGGACTGGTTTGCAGGTTAACCCAACCTATCGAACCAATAACCACAGACAAAAACAGAAAACGATTAATTTTAATGGAGTTGTTGGTACGCATGGGAAACATCTGTCTTGAAGTAACTGTTCTACTTCTCATCGGTTTCCCTAGTGCATCCGGATAAACTGTGGAAGTTTATCAACTAAAAACGTCCGTAATTTCTTCCACAATCATCCAACCCCCGGCTGAGTTCATACGTCCGCGCAGGCGAATCTGTTGTTGATCCTCCAGACCCTCGAAAGTATGATTAACTAGGGGTTCAGTGGTAATCAATCGCCAGGGACTTCCCCCCCATTGGGCAGGGGCATTGACCTGCAATTGATAGCTTTGTTCCTCTAAGCGCTTAAACAGTCCTGATACCTCTAACCCCTCAGTACAACTTGTTCCTAAATCAACTGGGGAAGAAGGGTTGGGAGCATAGCCAGTTTTTGGATACTCCTCTCCATGCTCTAAATAATGGAATTGCCAGGTTTGCCAATCTGGAGAGCGATGGGTGAGATTAAAACAGGGAATAACGGCTGCTGGGGCACTTTTATCCGTTAATAAAGCTGATTGTAAAACTTGCACCGGTAAACTATGGGGATCTTCCCGGCGTTCAATACAGAGCGCTGCTGCCATTCCTGCGGCTTGCCCTATATTCATCACCACCGGTTGCAAGCGGCTGGCTCCATTGGCAATATGGGAGACAGAAATATTCTTTTCACAGACCAGAAATCCGGTAATTTCCTCTGGAACTAAACAGCCATAGGGCAGTGTAAACGGAGTTCCCGTCCACCGTCCCCCCCAGCGTAGAGATTTCGGAGCCAGACGGAAGTCAACCCCTGGATAATGATGGTCATTAGGGTAGTTGCCAATCACAATACTATTAATGGCTCCAGTTTCATCTCTGGGTAATTGAGCCACATTTCCGTCCGGTTGGGGCAAAATGTCTTGTTCTCGCAGCGTAATTTGTCCTTTGAGTCTGCGACTTTCTCGAAAATAGGGATAAAGGGCGACTCCTTGTTGAAATGCAGGAAGAAGCGCAGAGCGAGGGGAGCTGCTGGAGTCGAGAACAGGAAATTGATTAACCGCTAACCCGTAGCGTTGTCCCAATTGGGCTTGAATCGTACGCCCAAAGTTGAGACTATACTCTAAGGCTTCTTGTAAGAAGGTAAATTGGTTTTCAGGGGATTCAATTAGGCGATTGAGATTGATACCATAATCGTTTCCCTGAATCGGCCAATTAATCATCATGGTGCCATTCGGTAAACGGCCATAACTTAAGAATTTCTCTACACCATGGTTTTCCCATGCTCCCGCAAATACTGATTCTGCGACAGAACCGGGAATATCTGGCGCACTGACTCCTTCTCCATAATCTTGTAGGTGAATCACCCAAGTGGGTGTTTGTACCGGATAGCGTTGCGTCAGTTCGTTAGCTTCTTGAGGAGCACTCGGTTCTCCCCATTCAGCTTGCAGTTCCCAACCCCAACGATGAGGAATATCGGCTAAGGCGAGTAAATCTCCTAGTTCAGTTCCATCTAGCGTAAGGGTGGCATTTACCCGCAAGCTTTGAAACCGAACCCCAGTAATACGGTTGCCGTTTCGATACACTTCTAATGGCGTTTGTCCCCAAATCCAGTCCAGGTTAGGCAGTTCGTCCACCCAGTCCTGGAAAATTTGCGCTCCTATGTGGGGACTAAAGCCAAATAAACTCACCCAATTATGGTCTAATCCTCCCAGTTGTTTCTGAGTTAATTCCCGTACAAATGCCCCCCACATTCCCGTTTGAAAGGCTGCCAACTCGCTACCATCGGGTGCAGATACTCCGGCTGCCGTTAACATGCCCCCTAACCAGGGAAATTCACTGACGAGCAGGGTTTGAGCGCCCCGACGGGCGGCTTGGATGGCAGCGCAGGTTCCCCCCGTTCCCCCACCAACAACGAGGATATCTACGCTGCGTTCTTCTATTTTGTTCATGGCTTGCCTCAGAGTTCGATACTCTGGGCATTATGGCAAGAAAGGGCGAGCAAGAGGCGATCTACACTATAACTACTGTAAGGTTTGTCTCCTCATGGGTTGGTGAACCTTCCCCTACAAGATTTTGGGTTTGATAAGCCTGTCATCACTGAGAAAAGGCGATTGCCTCAAAAGACTGCGAAGCGCTGAAGGGACTGAACTGCCTTCACTCCATTAATTCCCTCTGACTCAACCAACGGGATAAATCGTCTAAACTCGTCCAATCCAAAATCGCCATTCCTAACTCATCCAAATCATCTAAAGACAATTGTTGCATCTGGGCTATGGTAGCTTCAGGAACTTCTCCAAACCGTCGCTGAAGTTGACGCAAAATCAATCCTAATGCTGCTTCCAATTGCCCTTCAGCACGTCCCTGTTCGCGTCCCTGTTCGCGTCCCTGTTCTAATCCTTCTGTCCTTGCTTGCACGACATAACCCTGCTGGTCGAGTATCCACCGTTCCTTTCGGTCTAACTCATCTACTTCCTTGGCACTCAAATTGGCTCGATTGGCAATTCCCAACGCTTTGCCAATTTCTGGTACTTCTTCTAGAGAACTGGGAATCATCTCTAGATTGGGTGCTTCTTTTATAAAGTAGATCCATTTTTCCGTCAGAGTTTCTAATTCTTCCAAGGATTTATTGAATTTTCGTAGCTCCACAAAGATTAGTTCAATTTGTTCGTCAGGATAGTCCAATGAAGGTAGGCTTTTCTCTTTTAAACTAAAGTGGGTAATAATAGGTTCTACTTCCGGAAATAGGGGAAAATCAGCGATCGTTAGAGCAATGACGGGTTGGAGTCCCACATAGGGTTTTCCTATGGTTAGTTGATTGCTATAGGTTTTAGCCCAGTTATACAAGACTCGCTTTTTGAAGGCAGGCACATTTAGCACTTGCATTTCAATCAGGACGGTTGTACCGTTACCTAAGATCGCTTTCACATCCAAATAGCTATCTTTTAGGGTACTCGTATCGCCCTGATTATAGGGATCGATAATTTCTAGGTCAGTAATTTCTGGCTTACCCGCATAAATGAGGGCATTTAATAAGCTAATCAAGATATCTTTGCTTTCTTGGGAACCAAAGATGCGCTTAAAGGCAAAATCGGTTTTGGGACTGATAAATTCCATATTTTTATTCGATTTAGGGCAACGGTCTTCTGGTTCATAGGTATGGTTATTAGGAGGGCTATATCGCGATCGCCCAGTCTATACTTCTCAAACCTAGTTTAGGCTGTCTAGCTCTGACTCAATTTATTCTTATGTCTACCTAAAAACCGATGTCCTAAACCTCACCAGCGACCTCTTCTAATCCTTATCAAATATAAGTTTTTAATCTTTAACTTCTAATGCTTAATTAACTAATGGATGACGATTTCCATTCCTTCACGGGCTAATTTTCCCTGGGGAAAAACTGCCTGAATCTGTCGTTCAATCCCATCTAAAGAATCATCCGTATAACCTGGATCGTGGTGAAACATTACCAACTGCTTCACTTTAGCTTTTTTCGCTACCTCAATACCGCTTTTCCAATTCCAATCTTTCGGCTGAGAATTGCCCTTGGCTCCTTGCTCATCCATCATCCAGGTATGAGTATCATAAATCAGTACATCCGCTTCCCAGGCCAACTGAATCAATTCTGGGTGGAGTTCATTGGTGTCTGCTTCAATATCTGTCGCGTAAACCACAATTTGATTCTGATAGTGAATGCGATAACCCAAAGTCTGATTAATCGGATTCAAACAACAGGTATGAATTTCCATTGCTTCCAATTTTAGTACTTGCCCTGGATCGACATCACAAAACTTCAGATCCGATCCCATAATTTCAATCGGAACGGGAAAGTTAGGGGGAAGCATTTGTTCCTTGAGTCGATCTTTCATCGAATCCCCATTCACTGCTGAAGAGCCATATACATAAAACCGATTGATGGGAATAAATGCGGGCACAAAAAATGGAAAGCCCTGAATTCGATCCCACTGACAATGGGATAGGAATAAATGAGCTTCCACTGGCATCCGACTCAAGAGGTATTTACCTAAAACGCGAACCCCAGTACCCGCATCAAAAATCAAAAAATGTTGAGGGGTTTCTAAGGTAACACAGGAGGTATTGCCACCGTAGCGGACGGTTTGTTCACCTGGTGTAGGTATATCACCTCGAACCCCCCAGAATTTAATGGTTAAGGGAGATGGAACGACGGATTCCGTATAATCCGCGCTGGATGCAGGTTTGACAACAGGAGCTGAGGGATCGGATTGTGACATCTTTCGCTAAATTTAGCCTGGGTTTAGCTGAGTATTGTTCTTGTGAACGACCAGAGCGTAAGTGGTCTTGTGCCTACTAGCCTAGCCATTGCTTCTAAGGTTTCCTAGTGGAGTTCACAGGGATGAACAAGAGGAGATAGAAATGCAAACAGCGTATATGGGGTCATCTTAACCTGATCTGATCCAGATTTCCCACCCTAACTTTGGTTGATTTCTGTGCTTAATCTCCTATTGTCTGAGCAATGTTGATAAATACCGCTTTGTTTCAAGTCTATGAGATTGAGACTTGTTGCACCCTAAGATTTAGGTTACTGCCTGATCGGTAATTCCAGATGGTTGGTATCTCTTCAAGGTAGAGATACTCAAATATTCTGGGGGTTCAGGTTACCTAGATGCCCTGATTTTACCTTATTTTATTTTTTCAGGGGGGATCTTGTGATTCCAGGATTGCCAGACGTGAGCAAACGGATACTTGACCGATGTCACGCCTGTTAAGGTGTTAGGGAGGATGGCCAAAATTTGACCAGGAATGATTATTTAGCGGCTGCTTTGATGCATTCTTCGACCAAGGGTAAAACTTGATCGATATCTTTCCATCCTAAGATCTCTACGACTTTCTTCTCCAAGTTTTTGTAAGTCTTGAAGAACTCGGCAATCTCATCGAGTTTATGTTGGTGAACATCGTTGAGAGATTTTACGCCTGTATACCGGGGGTCTTTATCTGGAACACAGAGAATTTTTTCATCGCGATCGCCGCCATCGATCATTTCTAGCATCCCAATGGGTCGTGCAGCAATCACACACCCTGGAAAGGTAGGTTCATCCATCATGACCATACCATCTAGAGGATCGCCATCATCAGCTAGGGTATTGGGAATAAATCCATAATCATAGGGGTAGTGGACAGAGGAATACAATACTCGGTCTAGAGCAAAGGCTTGTAAGTCTTTATCATATTCGTACTTATTCTTGCTTCCGGCTGTGATTTCGATCAATACACTCAATAAGCCAGGTTTCGGTTGGGGGGGAATCCGTGATAAATCCAAGAGTTTTCTCCAAATAGCGTCAGTGGAGTGGGGAGGATGACTCCTCCTTGCCCCGAATCAAATTTTAAGGGAAGATGGTCACCAATCCCAACTGCTTGGTCTGAATGAATCGTTTTTAATCCGTTGGATTTTTTTAGCTCATAGGGGTCATTCTCTGGCTTGCGGTAAGGGATAGCCCACACCCGGTACAATTTTGACATTACCTGAAGAATAGTAGGCGATCGCCCACAAGGGTAAGGTCAAGGTTAATAAGGCAATGGCTGTGCCAATTACATCTGCTACCCTAGGTTTTGGGGGTTTGCCCCCAGTTCCAAGCTCACTTTCTGATTCCATACAGAAGGGGGTTTAATGACCTCTATTGAACAAAACAAGACTTGATGGGGAGGGGAGTTATTGACCCCTCGCTTCTATTTTACGGATGTGCGATCGCCAGATTGTTAGTTTGACAACAATCTTTACCCAGTATCACGAACTCATTTCTGGAGGGGTTGATTCTGGCGATGGCGTAAAGAACCGCTCGCCAGCTGCTTGGGTAAGAATATGGGAGAGCAAGCCAATCGGCCCGGCAAACAAACAGAGGATAATTGAATGAACCGTCCAAACTCCTGTCCTTTGTCCTTCCCAATAAATCCAGCGTCCCACAAACAAGTCCATTACCAGAAAATGCACCCAACCGGTTGCTGTTGCCTGGGGATTGGCAAATAATCGCGCTAAATCGGCTAATTGAGGATTGGCTAAAGCAGCTGCTGATTCTCCATCAATCGTACCTATGAGCAGATACACATACAAACCCGCTAGAGCCACAAAGGGAAGGAACGACTTCATCACCCATCGAGTTCCCCCCCAATTGGGTAAGACAATGATTAACGTCCAAAAAGGTAGCACAAAAAGGTTTGCGCCATTAAACAACCAATCGAGCATCATGAACCTAAAATAATCCTGTAAAGGTTATTATACTCTCCTTGTTCGGAGCGATCAGTTTCACTAAAGCTTAAACTAAATTTCGATAGAGTCCTTGAGCCACATCCAATAGGACAATTAACTGTTGCCATTCGGGAGCATTGGGATTAGAGCTATTAGCCCACTGAATTTTAATTTTTTTTTGTAAATCCTCAATACTCATGTTATCTCTAGACAAAGGGGGGAGAGGATCGTGCTGATCTAGGTCAGGACTGGGGTTTATGCCTGGAGTCCCATGGGTGGGTTTAGGCTGGGACGGGTGTTCTTGAATTCGTTTGGCTTCCTTGGCTAAGGTTCTTGCTTGGCTGGACAAGTCTAAGTGGTTGTGAAGCGAAGAAGGCTGGTTTGATGCTAAATAGAGGTCGGACAATTTTTGCAAGAACTGGTGAACTTGGTCAACCCACAATAGGTCTACATCTCCTTCTGGAAGATTCCCCGACTCATCCTGGTATATTTCCTTAATTTCTTTGGCTTTTCGCGACAAGGGGGTAATTTGTGGGGTAAGGGTTTCTGGGAGTCTCGGTATATCTAATAGATAGGCTTGGGCAGTTTGCGTTAAGAACAGACGGACTTTATCAATCCAATCTTTGTATTTTGACTGCCAGTTCACATCGTTCATAAACCCAATTCGCTGTTAATTTAATCTTGAATCAATTTTTTGTGATGAGAATGATGAAATCAGAGTTTTATGGGTGCGACTTACCTACGCTAGTTGGTTTACCTCTACACCCAATGTTCTGAGAATACCCACTCTTACTAATTTAGACCAGAAAGGCGATCGCGGTCAAGCAACCTAAGTTTAAGTAAGTTTAAGCCCTTTGAGTTTTGGTCTATTTTTCCGTGAGTTTCCAGACTCCATCCCAAGTTTCATCTGGTGGATTATCCTCATAGAGCATACAGCGCTGAATATGCAATTTAGACGCTTTATTATTGGGATCGGCCTTGAGAACCTTTTGGAACTCTTCTTGAGCCTGTTTGAAAGACTCTTTAGCTTTAGCTGCAAACGGTTTGCGAGCCAAATCAATAAACTTACGCAGTTGAGCAGAAGACATTTCCTGAGCTTCTTCAGCCAACATCTGCCGAGTTTCCTCTGCTCCTACAAACTGACACACTTTCGCTTGCAGCAATTTCTTTACTTGACGGGGAGTGAGTTCATTCACTTTTTCTGGTAAAGTCGTTTGCCAGTAAGTATCGGTTACCGTTTTGCGACTGAGGTCGTCTACCTCCAACATCCGTTTTAAGGTGGCTTCCCCTAAAAGCTGAATTAACTCTTCCCGGTCAACCTGGGCCAGCATCTTGGAGAGCATCTGAGTTTCATCATAGGAAACTTTTTTCAACTCTGATTCCGATAACTCTTCTAACTGCTCCAAAACCGCTAGGATTTCGTTGTAAGACAACTTATCGTGGGCTGGCTGTAAATAGTGCTTGCGTCCCTGTTCATAATGGGTTTTCACCGCTTCTTGCTTATCGGTGAGGGGACGGCCGACTACCGAAGTCTCTTCTCGAATTCCTAACAGTTCATAAATAGTGACCGGTTTGCTCTTCCCTTTCACTGTAATATTATCGAGTTCCCGCACATAGACGCGATCGGCATAGTTCCTGTATGTTTTTTCGCTAATTACAATATCGGTTCCATATTGCTTACTGGTTCCTTCTAAACGAGAAGCCAAATTTACCCCATCACCAATGGAGGTTAATTCCATACGCTTAGATGAGCCGATGTTACCACTGACAACCACATCGGAGTGAATGCCAATCCCAATGCTAATTTCCATTAGCCCTTGTGCTTTACGTTTCTGGTTATATTCAGCCAGGCGATATCGCATTTCTACAGCCGTTTGCATGGCACACCAGGCGTGATCTTCTAGGGGTGCAGGAGAGCCAAACACCGCCATGAGAGCATCACCAATATATTTATCCAAGGTTCCACCGTAGCGGAAGACCGAATCCACCATTTCCTCAAAGTAGCTGTTGAGCATGGCGACCACTTCTTCTGCTTGCAATTTCTCCGTCAAGGTGGTGTAGCTGCGAATGTCACTAAACAGAACAGAGACTTCTTTGCGTTTTCCACCGAGTCCTGTATCGCCACTGGCTAGTAGGGACTCAGCAACTTCTGGGGTCATATAGCGATACATCAAGCTCTTGACTTGTTTTTCATCGCTGATGTCTTCCATCACTACTAATGCACCATTGACTTTTGTCGGATCGAGGGCATCATTCATGGAATTAATCGAAAGGTTAACACTTTGCTCAACATCTTCTCCATCTTCTCCAGAAAGAATCAGGGTTTGATCGGGATAAAATTGCTGGCGTTCCTTATTATCTTTGGGGGCAAGGGCGGCATCAAACCACTTTTTGAAGTCTCCTTCTTTAATCCGAATCAGAGGGGGGAGTAATTTTCCTTCAAGTTCAGTTTGATCGAGTCCCAAGAGTTCTTTAGCACGTTGGTTAGCGGCAATAATGTGACTATTTTTATCGGTTGAAATCACGCCATTGGTCAAGCTCCGTAGAATATCTTCCTGCATTTTTTGTTGTTGTTTGACCTGATCGAAGAGCTTGGCATTTTGGAGGGCAACTCCGGCTTGAATATTAAAAGCTCGCATGAATTCTAGATCATTGCGGTTAAAGCTAGATTTCCATTGCTCTGGAGCTTCCGGCCAGTTTTCGGGGTTGTAGTTGGGATATTCGCCTTGTTTTTTCTTATTAATCAGTTGGGTTACGCCAATGAGTCGCTCGTCGGCATTAAAGACAGGCATACAGAGCATACTACAAGTGCGATACTTAGTTTTCTGGTCTGTTTTTTTGGAGGTTTCGGAACGGGGGTCATTGTAGAGATCAAAGGGAATTAAGAGGGGTTCTCCAGATTCGGCTACCATACCCGCAAATCCGGCACTTCTGGGAATGCGAATTTCGGTGAGGTTACCGGCAATGAGAATTTTTGTCCACAATTCTCCTTTTTCTTCATCAAGGAGCCAAAGGGTGCTGCGATCGGCGTTCATCAGTTCTTTAGCCTGATCCATCACTTTTCCAAGGGTGTCTTCTAAATCCAGGCTACTCTTACTTAGGGAGTTGACAGCGTTCATGAGAGCAGAAGCTGCCCGTTGCCGTTGAGTGGCTGCGTAGAAGGATTTGGAGGATTCTAGGATTAAGCGAATGGAAGGAGCAAATTCTTTGAAGACTTGTTCATCTTCTGCGGTGAAACCTTTGAGATCGATTTTGTCGTCTAAGTTGGCTTCGCGATCGGCATCGATTTGGAGTTTATTAATCAGTTGTACGACTGCCACTAATTCCCCAGTTTCTTCATTTTCCAGGGGCATGGCGACCATAGTGTAGGTGCGATAGCCATTTTTTTTGTCGAAGGCTTTAGCGGTGGTCGATCGCGGATCGTCATAGAAGTCGTAGGGAATATTGACGACCTTGCGAAAGGTGGCGACTTCTCCAGCAATCCCTTTATCGGCGGGAATGCGAATTTCTAGGGCGTTACCTTTTTCATCTTTGGCAACGATGGTGAAGAGTTCATTTTTTTCTTCATCAAACAGAAAGATACTGGTGCGATCGGCATTGAGCAGTTCCCCAGTTTTTAGGGTAATCGATCGCAGCATTTCATCAAGAATGGCATCAAACCCCTGGTTCTCCAAGAGGTTATCTAACATCGATAGGGTTTGATTTACGACTTTGAGCTTGTCTTCAACGTCGCTGACGACTTGCTTAAAGGTATCTTTTTTCAGGGGAGCTAAAAAACTGGAAAAATCACCCCCTCCTCCTGTTGTAACTAACCCTCCAGTAATGCCAGAGGACTCATTCGGTTCTGGGGGAGCGGGTTGAGGGGCATTGTCTTCTACATCTATGACCATTGCTGATACGGCATGGGCAGGAGTTCCGTCCGCATTCATTGCATCAATATCGATCGTGGTGGCGGTTGTGTCGACAATAGGAGAGTTGGAAGATGATGTTGCCATAGATGTCACCGATATATTAAGAGTTATGTCTTCGTTTAGTGGGAAACTCAAGGGCCTAAAGGCACATTTTTTTAATTTAGTAAGCTACAGCTTAGAGAAGGGAACCATCGGTTAGGTGTATCTTAAAGGACGAATCCAGAAGATTCAAGAGTTAGGATAGCCTAATTTTAATCGCAATTGAATTTTGCAGCCATGACAGCTTGGCTCTGTCTGTTCTTTCTTTGGTCTGGGTCAAGGGTTTTCCCAGTGTACCGAAAAATGGGTGAAGGGATTACGTTCTTGGGGAATTGCCCTGGCTTGGGAGAGGAGAGCATGGGGGAAAAATGAAGGTTTAGGAAGGTTGATGATGGCGTTGGCGTTTTTTGTTGGCTTGTTGAAGCAGGGATTCGGCAAAGGATAGGGCTTCGAGGGCTGAGTTACCTCCGGTGAGTTGGGCGAGTTCTTGACAGCGTTGTCGATCGTTGAGGAGGGTGACGCGAACGACTGTTCTGGGATGGTTGCTGGCATTTTCGGTAATGGTTTCTTTGCGGACTTGTAAATGACGATCGGCGAGGGAAGCAATTAAGGGTTGGTGGGTGACACACAGAACTTGATGATGTTGGGAGAGGTGATGGAGTTTATCAGCGATCGCCTCTGCAACTCGTCCTGAAACCCCAGTATCAATTTCGTCAAATACTAAGGTATTGACGGGGTTAATCTGGGAAAAACAGCCCGTCAGAGCCAGTAAAAAGCGACTCATTTCCCCTCCCGAAGCTGTAGTCGCTAAGGGTTGAATGGGTTCTCCAGGGTTCGTACTTATACCAAAGGTGATGCGATCGCCGCCTGTGGCTGTAATGGGGATGGGCGTAAGAGCGACTTTGAATTGCACTTTGTCCATAGCTAGAGGTTTGAGTTCTTCAACCAAACGCGCCTCTAGTTTAGCGGCAGCTTTTTGGCGCTGTAAGTGTAGCTGATTACATAATGTTTTCAAGTGGTCTAAGGCTTGTCGATCGTCTTTTTCCAATTGTTCTAGAGATTCACTGGTGGCGGTGAGGTCGTCAAGTTCGGTTTGAATAGTCTGCCAGTAGGTGAGGCACTCTGAAAGGGATGGCCCATATTTACGGCAGATTTGCTTGAGTTCAAAAATTCGTGCTTCCACATTATCGAGGCGTTCGGGGTCAGTTTCGAGGCGATCGCTATAGGTATTGATTTGTTGTCCGGCTTCTTCAACTTGTACTAGGGCTTCATTCACTAAGTCTAGAATCGGTTGCAGTTGGGGATCGTAGGGAAGGATGTCATCGAGCAAGCTGGTGGCTTCTCCGAGTAGATCGGCAGCAGCTAAGGAGCGATCGCCCTGATACAGAGCTTGATAAATTTGATAGCTTTTCTGTTGCAGTTCGACACTATGGGAGAGCCGTTGACTTTCTTGTTCGAGTTCCGTTAATTCATCGGCTGTGGTGAGTTGGGCCTGATTTAACTCCGTGAGTTGATATTCTAAAAGGTCAATCCGTTGCAGTCGAGATTGTTCATCCTGTCGTTGTCGCTGGAGTTTAGCCGCTAGTTTTTGCTTGGTTTCATAAGCCATGGCTACATGTTGTTGGACGGCTAAGAGTTCACTCCCTCCATAGAGATCTAACCATTGCCTCTGTCGCATGGCATCTCCAAGTTGTACGGTTTGTCCTTGAGCCGCAATGCTGGCTAATAATTCTCGTAGGGTTTCCATTTGCCGACGGTTGACCAGAATTCCATTGAGGCGCGATCGCGATCGCCATGTGCCTTGATAGATCTTGATCTCCCGACTACAGGTGAGGGTTTGGTCTTCCATTGGGTCTATTTCTTGCCCTTGTAGCCATTCTCGAACTAGGGGAGAAAGGGTAAACGTGGCTTCAATTAACCCTTGGGACGCTCCTGAGCGGATCGCTTTAGGGTTTAATTTGCCACCTAGGGCAGCATCGAGGGCATCTAGAATAATGGATTTTCCCGCTCCAGTCTCCCCAGTGAAGACGGTTAAGCCTGGGGCAAAGTCCAATTCTAGGCGATCGATAAGGGCAAAGTTCTCAATTTTTAGGGAGATTAACATAGACGGCTTACTTACCAGAAAAGCACTTGATCCAGGGAACCGAACAAAATTGATCGAGCGTCTCAAGGGGGGGAATTGTTAAAATTACTTTACAATCAGTAATAGATCCAGCCCACCTCAAGTCATGAATGTCAATATGCCATCTTCATCTTCCCATCAACAGGGGTTATCAAAACTCCAGGACTTCCAGAGTCCCAGTTCTTCTTCTGCACATTTTAGTCCCATGTCAGAAGAGACGATTATATCCAATAATTCAGCGGTGGAACCCCCAGAGATCCATTACGATCCGCAGGAGTTGATGGACTTTTACCGTTCCCGTCCTTGGGAAGTGTGGGGACGGACGATCTCGCTGGTTTGGTCTTTTCTTGGCTTGGTTGTGGGCTTATGGTGGGATAAACGTATCGGGGGAGCTTCGGAAAAAAAAGAGCGCCAGCGGGCGGTTCAATTGCGAGAGACCTTAACTCGATTGGGCCCAGCCTATATTAAGGTAGGGCAAGCCTTATCAACTCGGCCAGATCTCCTGCCTCCGGTGTTTTTAGAGGAGTTAACCCGGCTTCAAGATCAACTTCCCCCGTTTCCGAATGAGGTGGCTTATCAGTTCATTGAGGAAGAGTTAGGCGATCGCCCCGAATTTATTTATGCTGAAATTAGCGCTAAACCCGTAGCTGCCGCTTCTTTGGGTCAGGTTTACAAAGGGAAGCTCAAATCTGGGGAAACGGTGGCGATCAAGGTTCAACGTCCGGATTTACGGGAAAAAATTTCTCTAGATTTGTATATTCTCCGCTCTTTAGCCGCTTGGGTACAGAAAAGTCGGCGGGTGCGGAGTGATTTAGTAGCGATCGCCGATGAATTTGGCGCTCGCATTTATGAAGAAATGGACTATACCCATGAAGGCAGAAACGCCGAACGGTTTGAGCAATTATATGGGTATCTACCGGATATTTATGTGCCCCGGATTTATTGGCCCTATACTAACCGTCGAGTGTTAACCATGGAGTGGATTACGGGCACAAAATTAACCGATTTAGAGAAAATTCGCCAGCAAGGATTAGATGCATCCTATTTAATTGAAGTGGGGGTTGAATGTTCCCTACGGCAATTGCTCGAACATGGTTTTTTCCATGCTGACCCCCATCCCGGTAACTTACTCGCCTCTGGAGATGGGAAATTAGTCTATCTGGATTTTGGCATGATGAGCGAGGTCAAGCCCTATCAACGCTATGGCTTGATTGAGGCGATCGTACATCTTGTCAATCGCGATTTTTCTGGATTAGCCCATGATTATGTCAAACTAGAATTTCTCACGCCCGATACGGATTTGACTCCCATTATTCCCGCTTTATCAAAAGTTTTTAATGATGCTCTGGGTGCATCTGTGGCTGAGTTGAACTTTAAGAATATTACCGATCAACTCTCCCAAGTGATGTATGATTATCCGTTTCGGGTTCCTGCCTATTATGCGTTGATTATTCGGTCTTTGGTCACGTTAGAAGGGATTGCCATTAATGTGAATCCTAATTTTAAGGTTTTGAGTAAAGCCTATCCCTATGTGGCTAAACGCTTATTAACTGACCAATCTCCAGAATTGCGAACCTCCTTAAGGGATTTATTATTCAAAGATGGCAGTTTCCGTTGGAATCGGTTGGAAAATCTGCTCAAAAATGCCCGTGATAGTCAAGATTATGATTTAGATGTAGTATTAAATCAAACGATTGAGTTCCTTTTTTCCGATCGCGGCAGTTTTATCCGCGATCGCATCGTTGAGGAAATGGTCAAAAGCTTAGACATCCTGGGACGTACTACTCTGGAAAATGTTAGTCATCGTTTCCGGACAACAGTAGGGATGAATGGTCAAAAACCAGTTGCACCCATATCTACAAGTAATCCCGAAGATCGGAAAAACATCGAACATATGCAGCGAATTTTACGAATTGTGCAAGAAACTCAAGGATTTGATCCCATGAAAATTGCGCCGTTATTGCCCAAGGTTTTATTCAAGCCCGAAACCCAACAAATGGGACAACAAATCGCCAGTGGATTAGCTCAACGAGTTTTAGCACGGTTTATTCGAGAAGTGTTACTCAGTGAAGATGGGGGCAATGGAACTTCAGAAAAAAAGTTAGCATCGGTTCCTAAATCGGATTCTCCACCTTTGGCTTTACCGGCTGCGGTGGTGTCGATCAAATGATACCCTTCTTCGTTCACGCTCAGGGCTTTCAGGGGTGAATTCCTAATGGAGCTGGGGAGAAATGAAGAAGATTATATTTAGGTGTAGATTGGCACTCCTTATGAAGATGAAGGCCGACTAAAACGAGAGGGGAAATGCATGTCCATGGGAGATCGGACGAAGGAGCGACCCCAACCTTCCAGACCTTGTATGCAAATCCAGGTAAACTAGGAAAAACCCTGATGTCTCTCCCACGCGATGGTCTCTCATGCTGACATTTTAAGTCTCTGCCAACAGAGTGCGATCGGCAAACGCTTACCTAATGCGCTCTATGTTCATCTGACGGCTCTGGATGCTCTTGATGCTCAACTGCAAGAGTACGAAACCCTCGGCCGTCAAATAGCAGGAGAAATAGAACCGCCGACGTTAATTAAATTTCACCTCGATCAAGCGAAGATTTCCTATCTCTATTATCCCGATTTTGACGACGACCCCCATCCTCGTCTGCACGCTAGTTTACAAGTAGATTTTGCCCAGGAAAAAGCCGTTTATCGCGACTATCGCCACAGCGAAAATCCCCCCATTTTGCACCGCAAGGAAACCTTTGTTACACCCCACTACCCCCATTATGAGAAGTTTGCCCAGTTAACCCAACAGGAAGAAGAATGGGGACTCTTAAATAAACGCAGTGGGTTTTCGATTGGCACATTAAAGCATTGGCAAAAATGGTTATCGGTACATCGGGTGAACATTGAGGATCATCGGGTTGTTGCTATGGAAACGACCGTGCATACGACCTATGCTCCGGTCATTGAACGGTATAAAGCGGCTATGGTGCGCAAGGAGTTATCCCGACCGATGCGTTTGGCGTTGGAGGCGGAATTATTTACTCCAGAAACGACGTTTTTTGACTATGGATGTGGGTATGGGGAGGATATTAAACAGATTGCAAAGAAGGGGTATAGCAGTGGTGGATGGGACCCCTATTATCGCCCGGATACGCCGCTCCATGAGGCTGATATTGTCAATTTGGGCTATGTGATTAATGTGATTGAAGACCAGGGAGAACGCCAGGAAGCGCTGCTAAAAGCGTGGCAGCTAACCCAAAAGGTGTTGGTGGTGTCGGCGCAGGTGTTGATTAGTGCGGCAAGCGATCGCCCGATCGCCTATGCTGATGGAGTGATTACCCAGCGCAATACGTTCCAGAAATATTACGAACAGGAAGAGCTGAAAACCTATATCGATCGAGTCTTAGAGGTCGATGCAGTACCTGTAGATTTGGGGATTTACTTCGTATTTCGCGATCGCACCCAAGCCGAGATTTTCCGCGCATCCCGCTTCCATTCGCGCCTTTCCACCCCTCGCATTCGGGTAGAAGTACGCCGGTTTGAAGACTATCAAGATTTACTCGCTCCTCTGATGGCATTTTTTACCAATCGCGGACGACTGCCCAAACGAGGAGAATTAGCCCAAGAAGCTTTGATTTTAGAGGAGTTTGGCACATTTCGTCGCGCCTTTCAACTCGTCCTCCAAGTTACCGAAGAAGAAGAATGGGAAAAAATCGCGACCTCCCGCCGTCAGGATTTCCTAGTCTACCTCGCCCTGTCTCATTTTAGCGATCGCCCCCAATTTCGTCACCTCTCCCCCACCATCAGGCAAGATATTCAAAGCTTATTTGGCAGTTATAAAAGTGCTTGCATTTTAGCCGATCAAATGCTCTTTAGTTTAGGCGACTTAGACTTTATTTCTCGGTGCTGTCAAAACTCTCCTGTTGGCAAATTTACCCCCAAATCTTTTACCGTTCACTCCCATTATCTCGACTCCCTCGATCCACGCCTGCGCCTTTACGAAGGCTGTGCCAACCGCACCATCGGCAGACTTGAAGGAGCAACCCTGATTAAATTTCACCTCAATCTTCCCAAAATTTCCTATCTCTTTTATCTCGATTTTGACCAAACTCCTCACCCTCTCTTAAAAACCATCCTGCAAATTGACCTACGAGATTTAGCTGTCTATTATGAAAGCTATGACGATCATCCCAATCCCCCAATCTTGCACCGCAAAGAACAATTTATTGATTCTACCTATCCCCAGTTTGAAAAATTCCAGAAACTCAGCCAACAAGAAGAAAAATGGGGACTTTTTGAAGATTGGAAAGCTATCCAAACCCGTCGCGGATGGCTTAAATGTTTAGAAGAACATGGAGCAGAAATTAGCGCATCCCAAGTTCGTTGGCGCAAAGACCTTGACCCCTATCGCCTCAAGCTCTTAAAATCTGCTCACAAAAAACGATTAGCCTCCTATAGAAGACAAAAATATTAATTATGAATTTATCATGGATAAAGACCGAATTTTGATCGCCATTGGTTTTGGCTGTATCGGATTATTATTTTGCTTTACCCTATACGCCGAAATCATGCATCGCTGGCGCATTCATCAAGCCAATGGCGTTTGGTGTGTGTGGATCAATCCCCAGGGAAATAAAGAAGTCAATTATGGGCGAGAACATTGCTCAGTTCGTCCAGATTAAGAGGATTGATGGATGGACAGTTGTCAACTTAACTCAATAGCTATGCTTAGGGCACTCTAAAAGCTAACTTTCCTTGATTAGATCATCATATTTGCTATGGGGATCAATCCAAAACCATAGAATTCCCTCTGGTTCATCAGAACCTAAAGCTCTATAATGTTTCCCAACTCTTACAGACCATAAACTTCCGATCTTTTTGAAATGTAAAGAGGGATACTTCGGATCGTTCTTAAGCAACTCATAATTCTTGTCTGCCAGGGATTGAACTTCCTGTGGCAACTGACGATAGTATTCCCAAAGCTGGGGAGTAGTGAAATGTTTTAAATTTCCTGGTACTTTCCATCTCTGAATTCTTTCCTTGCTTGTTGAATAAGACCCTCTAGCTTGCCTGCTTCAAGGTCTTCCTCAATTTGCCGATCCCAGAGAGATTCAGAAAATTCATCCAGCCACTGAAGCAGTTTTTTAAACTCTCCTGTAGAAAGTTTCATTGCTGCTTCTTGGATTTCGGTAACTGTCATAACACCTCTTTCAGAAATGTATTGCATCTATAATTTTTATTTTAAACCCATGTCGGAGTAGAATTATAACATTTTTCTGGATCATTCGCCCTGCTCCCCCATCAATACCTGTCCTAGCAACCCAAACTATAACAATAAGAGAATTAGCTATTATTAAAAGAATTGAGATTAGCTCACTGCATAAAATCCTGAGTATTGGACGGATCTGATTATTGATAAGTTATGCATATTCCTGAAATCCTTGGTTGGCCGACTTCGGTAGGGGAGGCAAAATTAATCCAAGAAGAATGGCGCGATCGCACTGTCACCTCCGATGAACTCCCAGAAGTTCATTGGGTTGCTGGAGTCGATCTGGGATTTGAAGATGACGGGAAAACCACGAGAGCCGCAGTTGCGGTGCTGAGTTTTCCCGACTTAAAGCTAGTGGAAACAGCGATCGCTCTTTGTCCGACGATCTTTCCCTATGTTCCGGGTTTTCTCTCCTTTCGGGAAGTCCCTCCCATCCTCCAAGCGCTCCGTCAACTGACTACAACTCCCGATCTCATCCTCTGCGACGGTCAAGGATTAGCTCATCCGCGCAGATTTGGATTAGCCTGTCATCTGGGGACATTGCTCGATTGTCCCACCATTGGTGTAGCAAAATCCCGGTTTATCGGTACCCATGATGAACCTGCACCCCAACGAGGTAGTTGGACACCTCTCAAAGATCGGGAGGAAACCATTGGTGCAGTGCTGAGAACCCGCACCAAAGTTAAACCCCTGTATGTGTCCATTGGTCATAAGATATGTTTAGAGACGGCGATCGCCTATGTCCTCGATTGTAGTCCCCATTATCGTCTTCCGGAAACCACCCGCATCGCCGATCGCTTGGCCTCCAATCGAATTTAGCGCTACCGATGAAGTACAATAGACCCAGATTCAGAACCTGTCTTCTGAAGCGTTGGGTTAGCGCGACTTATAGAACCTTATGGAAGAAAATAACCAGTCTTTAAACTTACAATTTAATCCGAATCGCTCCTATATCCCCATTTCCTATGAAGATGCGGATGTAGGCTTATGTACTCCAGAATTTGCTGCCAGTATTGTTGACACCATCAACAAATCCGAAAAACTCCAACAGGAAAACGAAAAGCTCACTCAACGTAATAAAACCCTAACTAAAGCCCTAAAAATGGCGTGTACCGACTTAGTGAAACAGTTGGGAGGAACTCCCCAACAAATCAATGAGTTATTCAAGCAATATGTCGATCGCTTCAAGCGTCCTGACCATGGTTCGCGGGCGATCATGTTCCTATTGCGCGATCGCCAAGAACAACTCGATATTAGTGATAAAGAGTTTGTCCGCTTTTGTGACTCCTATAAGCTCTCCCCTCAAGATCTGCGGGATGTGTATGGAGGAAAAGAAATTAGCGACGAACAAATTGTGGCGATCGCCCGCATCGTCGGCCGTGCGCCCAAAGAACTGATCCAAATTCGGGATGGATTCACCGATAATGAAATCTCCAAACTTGCCCGTATTTTAGGAACTAGTACCGAAGAACTCTCCGAACTTTTTGAAAGTCAATAGACTTCTTGCAGAAGTCAGGCAAAAGGCAATAGGCACGAATAGCAATAGTCATCAGAATATATGATTACTGCATTGCTGTTCATTTTCCCCTTTCCTGTTCCCTATTCTCTAGCGCAAAGCGCTGTATATTTTTATATGAGTGATATGAATGATCCCCCACCCAAGCAAGGGTTTGGACAATGGATTAGTTTTGCCGCCGATCGCTTTGGATTTGCCGGTTTAGGTTATATTCTCGGCGCAATCCTGGTTCTGGTCATCGGTTGGTTGATTCACGCTTCCCAGAAATCCCCCCCTTCCAACCCCAAAACCCCTACTGAACAACAGCCATAACGAGGATCGGGGGACACGGAGAAACTGCGGACGCACAGACGCGGGGACGCGGGGACACGGAGATGCGGAGATTACCCATTACCCATTACCCATTACCTATTACCCATTACCCATTACCCATTACCCAATTACCTAATTTATGACCATTCAACCTTTTCAGATCGGCGAGCAGGATTTGAGCGACGAGCAACTCGCCCATTATATGCAAGTAGACGAAATTGCGGTAGATACCGAAACCATGGGCCTATTGCCCCTGCGCGATCGCCTCTGTTTAGTGCAAATTTCTGACCCCCAAGGTCATGTAATTGCCATCCGGATCGCCAAAGGACAAACCACAGCCCCCAACCTCAAACAACTGCTAGAGTCTCCAAAGATCACTAAAGTCTTTCACTTTGCCCGATTTGATGTTGCCCAATTTCAGCATCATTTCAATATCATCGTTAACCCGATCTTCTGTACCAAAATCGCCAGCAAACTTGCCCGTACCTACACCAACCGTCACGGACTCAAAGAATTAGTCCAAGAACTGGAAAAAGTTGAACTCGATAAAAGTGCCCAAAGCTCAGATTGGGGAAATGTAGGTAACCTCTCCGAGGAACAACTCAGTTACGCGGCTAATGACGTGCGCTATCTTCTCAGTGTTAAAGAAAAGCTCATCCACATGCTACACCGAGAAGAGCGTTGGGAACTTGCTCAACAGTGCTTTGACTGTATCCCCGTTTTAGTCGCCTTAGATCTATTGCAGTACAAAGATGTATTAGAGCATTAATTGAGTCATAAATGATATCAAGTCTGCCCCAATTTAGGATACTCTCTTACCTGTAGTAACAGAAAAAAGGCTCTCAACGATGACAGGAAAAGTAGCGATTCAAGAACTGGCTCTAGCGATCGCCGCCCCCGACTCCAACCCCATCCTACTCCCCCCCACATTCCTCAGAAGTTGGTGTATTTAGCTGGCCAGAGATGGGAGAATTTGAACTAGATACTCCGGAAGTTATCTCTGAAGCAGCAAAGCGGGTATTATCCGACTCAGACTGGGGAACAATAGCCATTAGAGATCGCACAGAAGCAGCCAAGTTGGGCGATCGGGTAGAATCAAACAACTGGAACACTGGAGAATACTTAGGAGAGAAAACCTTTTCCTTTCAACCCGGCGATCGCCTGGGAATCAGGTTAGCGCCAAACGCGAGCATTCAGGAAGTATAGTCATTCCAATTAAGTTCCGTACAGTTTGACCAACTCATCCAGAGTTGTACCGGATGGAGCATATATCCTTTGCTTTTTGAGAATGGCAAAGTCTTGTTCAATGAGGCTATAGTCTGGGGAGTAAGGGGGTAGAAACAAAACACTATGTCCATGGTTTTTGCCTAGATCTCGAATATCTACTTTCCTATGAAAGGGGGCATTATCGGCAACTAGCAGGGAATTCGGATTGAGTTCTACTATCAGATGATGCTCTAACCAATGATTAAAAAACAGGGCATTGGTTGTACCAGTATTCTGCCGCTCTTTCGAGCAACAGAGCATCCGGCTTTTGTTCGACCTGTTTTCTTAAGGCTTCCCAATCGAGTTTTCGTGAACGCCTATGGACTTTAACTCTCTCAATATTGGGTCGTTTACACCAATCATAAACACACC